>DAOVQI010000224.1 GCA_030628785.1 Bacteroidota bacterium | reverse complement strand
GGTTTGGATCATCAAAGCATCTCAGTACGTGTATTAGCGCATCCGTATTTCTAATATCACCAAGAAATTTATTTCCTACTCCTTCACCTCTGCTCGACCCTTTTATAAGTCCGGGTATATCTAGAATTTCAACAGTAGTTGGAACGACTTTTTCAGTTTTGTATAATTTTTCTAATTCATATAACCGATTATCAGGGACAACGATCCTGCCAATATTTGATTTATCTGTACTAAAAGCAAACCGGGTTGTTTCGGCTTTTGTATTTGAAATACAATTAAACAAGGTAGTCTTGCCTGTGTTGGTTACTCCGATAATTCCGCATTGTAGTGCCATATTTTATCACGTTACATTTTAATAGCGTAAAATTACACTTTTCATGGATAGAATTGCAATTTTTTTCCCAAACACTGTCAGGTCTCCCACTCTGCAAGCCTACCCACAGACTCTGACAGGTTTTACCGATTAAAATTATTTCTTAATTTTAGGGTTTAAACCTTAAATAATCTGTTTTGAGAAAAATCGTTTTTAGCCTGATCATTTTACTATTTACGCTTTATCATTTTGTTCTTCATGCCCAGCAGGCCAAACCAAAACTCCCTTTAACCAGAATATTATTTGTGTTTGACTGTTCCCAGAGCATGGCAGGAAGCTGGGAGAGTGACAAAAAAATAAACATAGCAAGAAGATTTCTTATCAGCACCATTGACAGCCTTGAAAAGCTTGATAATGTTGAAATGGCTTTACGGGTTTACGGCCATCAAAGTCCTGTTCCTCCCCAGGATTGTAATGACACCCGCCTGGAAGTTCCTTTCACTCCCGGTAATGCACCTAAAATACGGCAGAAATTACGTTACCTTATTCCGAAAGGGACTACTCCTATTGCTCATTCATTAGAACTATGTATCGGGGATTTCCCAAAATGCGAAAACTGCAGGAATGTTATCATCCTGATAACCGACGGAATAGAAGCTTGTGATGGAGACCCTTGTGCCGTATCAAGGGAACTTCTGAAAAGGGGTATTGTCCTTAAACCATTTGTAATTGGTATTGGCCTTGATCCACGGTTTCGGGAGACGTTTGATTGTGTAGGTCATTTTTATAATGCTGCCGAAGAAAAAAATTTCCAGAAGGTGCTGGAAATCGTTATTACCCAAGCCTTAAACTCAACCACCGCACAGGTAAATCTGCTTGACATCGAAGGAAATCCTACCGAAACCGATGTCAATATGACTTTTTATGATATTCATTCCGGCCGGATAAAACATAATTTTATGCATACCATAAACCACAGGGGAAACCCGGACACTCTCCTTCTTGATCCCCTGACATTGTATAAATTGGTTGTCCATACTATTCCCCCCGTATCCGTTGACAGTATCAAACTACCTACTGGTAAACATAACATTATTGCTGTTGATGCTCCACAGGGGTATTTAAAGGTTATACCTGCCAGTGGAAATCAATACCGGAACTTAAATTTTATTGTCAGGAAAGTAGGCGAAAAATCTACATTGAACAGGCAAAAAGTAAATCAATCCGAGAAATATATTATTGGCAGATATGATCTCGAAATTCCAACACTTCCACTGTTATTAATAGATAATGTGGAAATAAAACAAAGTCATACAACAACTGTAAAAATACCCAAACCTGGCATTGTAACCATAAATGTTGCAAATCAAGGTTTTTGCGGCTTATTTCTTGAAAAAGGAAGTGAATTGCAATGGATCTACAATATTAATACACAAAACCGATTTGAATCTCTGGTTCTCCTTCCCGGTAAATACAGGGTAATTTTTCGTGCAAAAAATGCCAAAAGTACAATATATACCATTGAAAAAACTTTTATTGTAGAATCAGGAAAGTCGTTTTCAGTGCGAATACTGTAAGACTTTGATATTTCCATTAAACTTTCAGGCTCTGTTCTAAGTCTAAGATGATGTTGTTATTAGTGGGATTTAGTGTTGATACTCGTCAGACCACTGCTACTGTTTAACTTAATGATTAGATTTAAATATTATGCTAGTGATGAGATATAATAATAAATTTGAACATCTTAGTGGTCAGACGAATAACCTCGCATTTTAGTGGTCAGACGAGTAGCTTGCAAAAAACAAGATTATGGAACATAGCCAACTTTCACTGTAAAGAATTGTTAAATAAGAACATAACCTTGTAAACTAATTGAAAAACAGTAGATCTGAAAGTTCAAAGGTCAATCCCGATAGCTATCGGGACAAAATCCAAAATAAATCCCAACTTTAAAATTAAAAAAAGGAAGCCAAGTGGCAAAGAATAATGATAAGGAGCTTCTTAGCCTCTTCAGGGATGAAAATACCCGTCATCATGCTTTTAACATCATTATCCGGAAATACCAGGAAAGGTTATACTGGCATGTTAGAAGAATTGTTATTTCACATGACGACGCTGATGATGTCATCCAAAATACATTTATCAGGGTGTGGAATGGCCTGGAGAAATTCCACGAGGCTTCTAAATTATATACCTGGTTATACAGAATAGCAACAAACGAAGCCTTAAGTTTTTTAAAACAGTACAGGAAGAAATTTATAATCCCTATTGTTACTGTCGAGAACATACTTGAAAACAGTCTTGAAAGTGATTCTTTTTTCAACGGAGATGAAATCCAAATGAAACTACAGAAAGCCATTTTATCTCTGCCTGAAAAACAAAGGCTTGTATTTAATATGAAATATTTTGATGAAATGAAATATGAAGAAATGGCTAAAATTCTTAACACCTCTGTTGGTGCTTTAAAAGCATCATACCATCATGCGGTGAAAAAAATTGAAAAAAAATTGGGGAAAGGTTAAACCTTTTTAAGCAATAATAGTCAAAACATTCGGAAAACACAACCATGGATGAATCATCAAACATATCACCCAGGCTCACTAAAATAAAAAGGGGAAATCCTTATAGTGTTCCGGAAAACTATTTTGAAGAATTACCGGGCAGGATACAGGAAGCTATTCATGTTCAAAAGGAAACAGAACCGGTTAAACCTTTCACTTTTAGATTTATAAGGCCTCAGCTTGCCGTCGCTGCCAGTATTATCGCATTTGCTGTTATCGGATATTTCGGTTATAAACTCATACATTCGGATAATTCTGCCTCTGAATTAACTTCGGGTGAAATTGCCGAATATGTGGAATATTATTCCTCAGAAATTGAAGAAGATATGTTTATTGAAATGTTGGAAGAGAACAAACTTCCGGAAGCAGATTATAGTGATCTATCAGACGAAATAATTACTTATCTTGTTGACGAGAACATTGATTATCAGTCTATTATCGAAATACTTTAAAAATTAAATACTATGAAATATTTTAGGATTTGTTTTACACTTTGCCTGTTATCAGTTTTTTTCAATGTCGCGCATACTCAAGCGCAGGCGTTGGAAAAGATTGAAAAGCTGCGTGCTCACAAAATTGCCTTCTTCACCGAAAAATTGCAATTGTCTCCTGAGGAAGCACAGCATTTCTGGCCGGTATACAATGAGTACCAGAAGCGCAAAAATAAAATTATCGAAGAAAGGAAGAATACTTCCAGGCATTTTATACAAGATTTCAGAACGTTAACTGATAAGGAAATTGAAGAACTGACCGATAAATATATTCAGTCCTTTGATCAGGAAACAGAACTGCTGGTTGAATATTACGAAAAATTTAAGCAGGTCTTACCAATCCGGAAAGTCATGAGAGTCTATCAGGCTGAAAATCAGTATAAAAATTTCCTTTTACGGCAGATAAGAGATCAAAGGCAAAATCTCCCCCAAAGAAGAAGGTTTTAACAAAGGCAGTAATCGTTTATCGGTAACGAAGCCCGTTTCGTCTATCGTAACTCGTCCTATGAGTTAATTTGAAATAATAACCGCTACACGTTTCCCTAGACGCGATTCCTGACCAGTCAACCAATGACGAAGGGGCAAAAAGTCATAGTCTATAATAATGACTCGCAACCAGATTCGGAGTCGAAGTACAAGTGATTGGCCTGATTATTTATTTATCTGCCCGACGGCTTAAAACCGGCGCACGGATTTTAACGCGTTAACCCCGACAGGGTTTACTCGCTCACACAAGGCCATAATCACAACCCGCTCGTGAGGTTTGGCTCCGCCAAACGTTACTCACTCCCACAAGCCTAGCCTAATCCTGCTCGTGAGACATTTCGTTCACTTTGTTTTATAATAAACCAAACCCTAAGGGTTTCCAAAAACCCTTAGGGTTTTACAGTTGAGGAGATTATTCCAAACTTCCAATCTCCTTCTCCACTTCCTCCAGAATCTCACACGATTTAACCAGCTCTTGCATCCGGGTATGATCAGGGTATAGGGGGCGGTCTTCATCCAGAAATTCAACATATTTACGAATCACTTCTTTTGCTTTTGTCGTTCCCTTTCCGAATTTATATTCTCTAAAATCAAGGGCTTGTGCGGCAGCCATAAATTCAATGCCCAACACTCCATAAGCATTATCCAGGATCTGGAAGTTTTTAATTGCAGTATTCATTCCCATGGAAACAAAATCTTCCTGATCGGCAGCAGCCGGAATGGATTGAACGGAAGCAGGAGCAGACAGAATTCGCTGTTCAACAATCTGCATATCGGCTGTATACTGGCTCAACATCAGACCCGAGAACATACCGGCTCCTTTTGTCAGGAAAGCAGGTAATCCCACACTTAAAGCAGGATTATTTAATCGGTTCATTCTTCTCTCCGACATCACACTAACCATGGTAATAGCAGCGCCTGCCATATCCATTGGCAGGGAAACCGGTGAGCCCTGAAAATTGGCTCCCGTAAGCTGAAGGTTCTCTTCCGGGAAAAAAACAGGGTTATCCCCCACTCCATTTAATTCAATTTCCACCTGTGTCTGAGCAAATGCCAAGGCATCATGGGCAGCGCCTATGACCTGAGGAGTCGACCGCATGGAATAGGCATCCTGAACTTTGCATTTGATCTTTCCTTCTATCAAATCTCCCTTACGGATAAGTTTTTGAATTGCTTTTGCACTCCTGACCGCACCCGGGAACCCACGTGCTTCATGCAATTTAGGGGTATAGGGTTTCATATTGGCTTTTAAAGCTTCAAGCGACATAGCAGCGGCAATTTCTGCCTGTTTCAGCCAGTTGTTAGCGTCATAGAGGAACAAGGCACTCATTGCTGTTAACAGATTCGATCCGTTTATAGCAGCAAGTCCATCACGAGCCTCCAAACCAGGTACCGGAATACCTGCCCTTTCCATGGCTTCCTTTCCATCCAGTAGTTCTCCCTGATAATATGCTTCCCCTTCACCCATCAATAACAACGCTATCTGAGCCATAGGAGCCAGATCTCCTGATGCGCCCACAGATCCTTTCTGGCAGACATACGGAGTAACACCTTTGTTCAACATCTCTACGAAAGTTTGAGTGATCTCAGGCCGGCAACCGGAATTTCCATGAGCATGGACATTTATCCTGCCCAGCATGGCACCTCTGACATACTCAACCGGAGCCGGGTCTCCAATTCCGGCAGCATGATTATAGATCAGGTATTTCTGAAAATCCTTAATTTGATCACCCGTTAAAACAACTTCTGAAAATTCTCCTATGCCGGTATTAACGCCATACATAATCTCATGAGCGTCGATCTTTTTCTCCAGCATAACCCTGCAAGCTTTTATTTTTCCAATAGCATCCGTATGTAATTCAACTTTCTGATTGTTCCTGGCAACATTTACTACATCTTCAATGGTCAGGTCAGACCCTGTAATTATTAATGTCATAACAAAATCTTTTTTATTAATTCTTCAAGGCTGATTTTTCCCTGATGTCCCGTTTTCATATTCTTGAGGGTGATCACATTATCATTCATCTCATTTTTACCAACCAAAGCAATAAAGGGGATATTGTTATTATTGGCGTAGTTCATTTG
>DAOVQI010000357.1 GCA_030628785.1 Bacteroidota bacterium | reverse complement strand
TGGGTTTTTGGGAATTAAAGATTTGGAGGGGAAGTAAACGAAATTATTGCCCGGCCGAACGTACTGTTCGGTACGGGCGGGCATCAGGACAAGTAAAACTCAATACCAGCTAAGAAAATTCATTTTGTAAAGAAATGATAATAACCTTAATAATAATACATTAGATAATTATAATGAAAAAATATACTTACAGATTTTAAAATGACTAAAATACTTAAAATTTAGTCCGAATATTCAAGCTCATTTTATATTGCTTTAAAAATAATTTAACAATTTAACAATTTAGCAATCTGTTTGTAGCTTTATCTATATTTGTTCCTTAAATTTCAAGTCCTGTCTCCCGAACCCGATAAACTCAGGGACCTCCGGGAGTTACACAAATCATGGGCCCGGCAGGTTGGAGTGAAAACCTATTAAATGAAAAAAACAACCACAACAGAGGTAGCCCAGGTAACAGAAACTTAATTAAAGCACTGTAATTCAAAAACCCGGTAAAATTCAATAATTTTAATTTTTCATCTTTAATTCAATGAAAAACTTTATTCGTTCGATTGCTGTCTTTTTGGTTTTTTATATTGTGGTTTTAAGTGCTTGTAATCAAAGCCGGATAAGAAAACCTTCCGATGAAAAAATTTTCAGGATCGGAGTTGCCAAGTTTATCCATGAGACCTGCACATTTTGTCCAAACCCAACCGGAGTTGAAGAATTTGAATTTTATGGCCCGCCAGTTAATGGTGAAGAATTACTGAAGTCGAATGAATATATACAAGGGTTTGTGAGTAGGGCTGAAGAATATGGCGGCGTTGAACTTGTGGGACTTTTATCGCCGAGAGGTGCTAAGGGAGGATCTTCCGGCAGTTGGATCACCGCTGAAGCGTTTGACAAATATTCAAGCGGAATCATTGAGGATATAAAACAACAATGGCCTTTCGACGGGATATATCTTTCACTGCATGGAGCAATGGCTGTTTCCGGTATACCTAAACCGGAAGCAGAACTGGTTCGAAGGATCAGAAAGATAGTAGGAGAGATACCCATATTTATAACCCTTGATTTACATGCTAATGAAGATCATGAGCTTACTGATGTCGCTGATGCGGTTTTTATTGTAAAGCGCTATCCTCATTATGATTCCCGTTTGCAGGGTGAACGTGCAGCACGCATCTTGATCCGGACACTCAGGGGTACTTACAAGCCGGTTATAGCAACCAGAAAGCCGGGAGTAATTACACCCAGTGTATTTCAGGGTACCGGTGTCTCACCTGCCATGGAAATCATGGAACATGCCAGAAGGTGGGAAGACAGAAGACCCGATGTATTTGTGTCGGTTGCATTTGGTTTTGCCTATGCTGATGTGCCCGATGTAGGAGCAACGGTTATGGTTGTGACCAATCAAAATCAGAACCTGGCTGATGAAATTGCCGATGACATGGCAGAATATATTTGGCGCATGAGAAAGGTGTTTGCGGGTAAAATACTGCCGAAAACCAAAGAGGGAGTACGGCTGAGCATTGAAGCGGTTAAAGAAGGGAAAATCCCTGTTGTGATAGCGGATCATAGTGACCGGACAGGAAATTCCACACACATTCTCGAGGAATTAATCCGGCAGGGTGCAAAAAACTTCTGCATCGCAACCATTGCCGATGAGAAAGCAATTAATAGCATTAAGGAAAAAGGATTAAAAGCAGGGGATAGAATATCCCTGAATGTTGGCGGGTATGCCGACCAATTTGCCGGGAATCCGGTTGAAATTAACGGAAAACTGGAATATTTCGGAAATTATGATCATTTTGATGAAGTGGCTGTTTTGGTATTTGGGAATAACAACCGTGTTATTGTTACACCCCGATTACATCAGGTAACCACTCAGCATATCTTTAATCAATTAGACATATATATAAGGGAATTAGAAATCATTTCCCTGAAATCCCGGGTTCATTTCCGGAGGGGTTTTTATGAAAACGGGTTGGCGGGTGCTATATTTGAAGTGGATGCCCCGGGGTTGGGGCCGGCTGACCTTACAAAAATTCCCTATAAAAACATTCCAAAGGATATTTACCCTATCTTTAGGAAAGATTAGTAAGTATATTCTTTTCAGATCAGTCCGTCAACTAGCGGATAATACACTGTTGGTGGAATATAACAAATAGTTACAAGTTGCAGGTAGCAGGTTACAAGAAAAACCTGAAACTTGCCTGCCCGTCTGGCAGACGGGTGGGAATTTTTTTATTCAGGCGGGGATCATCGAACGTTTCCAGGGAAACTGGAAATCCCACGGCCAGCGTTGTGGGAAAAATTATGGAAGTGGAGTAAAAACTAAGCAAACAAGTTTGTAGTTTTTCAGGAGCTAAGGAAATATTTCAGGATAAGTATGTTACGATCAATTTAATATAATTCAAAACCTTAGCCTTAGCCTTAGCCTTAGCCTTGATAATACAATAGGTTAATTATTAATATTATACATTTAACTAAATCTTATATGTCATGAAAAAAATCTTAATCGTTCTATTGCTTTTTGCAATGTTTGCCTGCACTCCCCAGGGTGAAAAACCAAGGGAGGTAAAACAGTACACTATTGAACAGTTTTACAAAAACGTAAATGTTTTTGGAGGTTCATTTTCGCCGGATGAATCTCTACTTCTGGTAACCAGTAATGAAACGGGTATCTATAATGCCTTCGCACTAGCGGTAGATGGTGGTGAACCCATCCAACTGACAAATTCCACAGATGAGTCTATTTTTGCGATTTCCTATTTTCCGGAGGATGACCGTATTCTGTATGTCAGTGACCAGGGAGGTAATGAAATTAATCACATCTATTTAAGAAATGAGGATGGAAGTGTTATTGATCTGACTCCATATGAAGGTGCCAGATCACAGTTTGCCGGATGGAGCCGTGATAAACAAAGCTTTTTTTACCTTTCCAATAAACGTGATCCGAGATTCCTGGATTTATACGAAATGGAGATAAACCATTTCGAAAATAAAATGATATATGAAAATACAGAAGGGTTTAACGTTGGTCTTATTTCTCATAATAAAAAGTACCTGGTTTTAATCAAACCCATTACCACAAATAATAATGAAATGTACTTGCTTGACCTTGAATCAAAGGAAATGAAACATTTGTCAGATCATGAAGGAGATGTACAATATTCTGCAATGGACTTTAGCCTGGATGATAAGATCTTATATTATTTAACTGACGAGGGTAGTGAGTTTAGATATTTTATGCAATATAATATGGAGACAGAAGAAAGGGAGAAGATTTTAGAGACCAATTGGGATGTCTGGTATGCATATCATTCGTATAATGAAAAATACAGGGTAGTGGGAATAAATGAGGATGCAAAAACAAAAATTCAGATTTTTAATCTTGAAACCAGTAAAGATGTTGAATTCCCTGAATTCGAAACGGGTGAAATTACTTCCGTTAGTATTTCCAGGAGTGAAAAACTGATGCGTTTGAGTGTTGGGGGTTCAAAATCACCGACAAACTTGTATGTATACAGCTTTGAGTCGGGAGATCTTACACAACTTACCAATAC
>DAOVQI010000266.1 GCA_030628785.1 Bacteroidota bacterium | reverse complement strand
TGACCGGCATAAAATATTAAGAGGTTATCGGCAGGGGTTACGGTCTTTTCAAGATTATCCAGGGCGTCAATAATTTTAGTGCGTGTTGGGTTTTTCAGAAATATCACATCCCTGGCATTAAAAGTATATGACCTGGTTAAGATCTCATAAATTTTCTGTGCATCCTCTAAAGGTGCATCAAGATCATTGATCATTTGATCTTCATAATTATTAATTCCTATTATCAGGGCATAATATTTTCCTGGGCTATTTATATTTTCATCACCGGGAATATCAACAGGATTAAACTCCGTGGGTACATTGGTAGAAGTTAGGTTACTTTGAGCCTTAGTGATTTCTTCTCTGGCACCAGAGGTTTGATAACCGGATATGTTTGTAGAAGGTTGGATGCCTGATACCTTAAACAATTGTACTTCACTTTTGTTTAGTCCTTTTTCCTGTCTATCAGCAACAGCCAGCCAATTGCCTTGTGATGATATTGTAAAAGAAGAAATATCCCCGTCAAATCGCTGGTTTTTAACGACATTGCCACTCTCAACACTCCAAAAGTTGATTTTTCCCAAACTTAAAGTAGAATTGTCAGTGATATAATATTTCCCATCAGGTGTTACTGAAAGCAGGTTTATATTTTTCACATTTCCTTCCACTATGTTTTCCAGGATACCTGTAACCCAGTCATAAATAGCTACATTATACTTAAAAATCATACGCTTGCCCCCCTTAGCCAGCCTGGATTCTTCATATCCAATAATTATTTTGCTTTTATCCATGGTAACACCTGCCGACTGAACGGATATTCCTGATTTATCGATGGTATGGGGGTTAATAGCAGACTTTCTGATAGAAATTTTATTGCCTACATTCCAGAAGATCATTTGATTATCCTTGCCAGTAGAGATAAGTTGGTCCCCGTTCCTGTTAAAGGAACAAAACATAACTTCCTTTTCATGACCATTACGTAACAAGCCAATAAGTTTACCACTTGGAAAATGGAACAGATAAGGTTCCTTTTTTGAGCCGGCAACGCAAAGAATTTTTTCATCCGGACTAAGGGCAAGATGATAAACCTTACCCTTATATTCCCTGATGATTTGAAGTTTTTCGCCTGAATATAGATCCCAGATGAAAATTTGTTTGTTTTCAGTTCCGGATATCACATATTTATTTTCTGAATCAATAAGAACAGTATTGATTTTATCGCCTGATCCATGTACCAGTTGATGTAGTTTTCTATTGGCATTCAAATCCCAAACAACAATGGTTCCCTTTTCGTCCCCGCATGCAAGGAACCTGTTATCCGGAGAAATATACATAGATGTTACGGGCTTATCTACTTCAAAGCTGTGGTCATCGTATAGTAATATCTGAGCCCTGGATAAGCCAGGCAGTAGCAAACAAAAAACCAATAATATCTGTAACTGTTTTACCATGAAAAACGGATATCAGAATATGAAGGATAAGCCGGTCATTAACATAAGGGAACCTCCCTCAGCTCCTTCAGCCAAACTTTTTCCATAATTCAGTGAGGTGTCTATGGAGGCAAATTCGTTGAAAAATAATTTATAGCCTAATCCAATTTGCATTACCCCGTAATCTGTAAAAGAGGCTCCATCAGGGATATCAAAGGTGGACTGGTAATAAGATCCTTTAACATATGGAAATCCTTTCTTAACAACTGAAAAATTGTAATTGGCAAATAACTGACCACTCAAATCGGTTTTGACCTCAGTTCCTTCCGCGGTGTGGGTTGTAGATATCGAAATTCCCGGAGCCAAACCTATTAATAATTTGTCGGTGTAATATTTTCCGTACGAGAGAAACAGGTTACCAAAAGAATTTTTCGAATCGGTTCCTACGGAGGTAAATACAAAACCATTAAATGTTATTTCGTTATCTCCCCTGGAAATACCTTCATCCTCCTGGGCATAAACATTAGCTGTAATAATGACAGTTAAAAGTAAAATAATAATCTTTTTCATAATAAATCAGTTTAATTAGGAATAAAAAAATTTTCTATTTAGTGGAATGGTAATAATCAATGAGATAAATATATAATAAAATGTTCAAATAAATCAAAATAAGATGTAAATTATTAATTTCAAAAAATTAAAGCAAGTGGACATAGTTAAAATATATGTAAGTTTACATATTCACAAATGGTGGCTGTAAGCCTTGGGAAGAAAGATAAAACTGAAAATTGTGTATAAAATAAATGTCTATGACTATAAAAATGATTTTTTAAGATTACATTGCATTTATTGATTGCAAATGATAATGGACGATAAATTTCAAAATAAATACCGCATTTCTTCTACCCGATTACAAAATTGGGATTACGGATGGAACGCACCCTATTTCGTCACCATTTGCACCAAAAACAGGGAACATTATTTTGGCGAAATTGTGGATGGGGAAATGCATTTTTCTGAAATTGGCAAAATTGCACAACAATTTTGGCGCGAAATTCCCGATCATTTTCCATTTGTAATATTGGATGCATTTGTGATAATGCCCAACCATGTACATGGTATAATTGTCATAAACAAAACCGATGATGGACGCAATATTGGGGGTGGCAATGGTTGTGGTAATGTTGTAGAGACGCAAAATTTTGCGTCTCTACGTCAAAACCGGAAACAATTACGTCCCAAAAACAAATTTGGCCCACAATCACAAAATTTGGCATCAATTGTACGGGGGTATAAAACCGGGGTAAAAAAACATGCAACCATGAATATTATCGATTTCGAATGGCAGCCCCGTTTTAACGACCATATTATTCGTGATAATCAATCATTTGACAGAATACAGAATTATATAAATACCAATATTAAAAATTGGAAAAACGATGATTTTTATGAATAACAACCAAAATCAACAAAACCCCATTATACAATTGTCAACAAATCCAAAAATCCAATATTGTTCCGACCTGCATCTGGAATTTCCTGAAAACAAAGAGTTCCTGAAATCAAATCCCTTACAGATAAAAGGTGAGATTTTATTGTTGGCAGGTGATATTGTCCCTTTTGTCGTAATGAACATCACTTATTTAAGCAAAATGCGACAATTTTTATTTAAAACAATTAAAGATTATATATTCACAAATGTTGCCTGCAATACTCTTTAAGACTGACATCCAATAAAACAAGGATTGAAACCTCAGTAGGAAAGTATTAGTCAGGGCTTGACTTAAAGTCAAACCCTGACTAAATATTAAATTAATAAACATAGAATTTTGTGCTTTCATAAATTATATTTACGTTTGCGCGAATAAATTTTTGAAATGAACTATTTCTCCTCTTATTTCACAGCTTTTTATTTTAGATTACTTGTCTGACGGGGGAGAGTATATAATATATTTGAAGTTATAAGTCCCTCATAAAGGGACTTTTTTTTTTTAATGATACTCGATGAAGTCGAGCGAAGTGATGATTGAATCGTGAGTGGAATTAATTCCGAAAGCGTAGCTCTTCGGGATCTGCAAAGATAAAAGTGATCCTGATATTTATTGGTACGGGATCATAAAAAATGATACTTAAATTAAAGAACAAATATTTGGAAAGTGAAATGGAAATGAAGAATAACGGAATAAAAAGGATAGCTATTCAGGGGGGGTACGGAGCCTTCCATGAAATAGCCGCCATGCATTATTTTGAGCCGGAAAAAATAAAAATTTTACCACGAAATACTTTTAAAGATCTATTTAAATCGTTAAAAATGCGGCAGGCGGATTATGGTATTATGGCCATTGAGAATTCCCTGGCGGGTAGCATCCTTCCGAATTATACAATATTAAGAGACTCGAATAAAAAGATCATAGGAGAGATATTCTTACGGATTAAGCAAAATCTGGTCGCCCTGGCCGGCCAATCCATTGAGGATATACAGGAGGTTTTTTCCCACCCTATGGCTATTCTTCAATGCCAGGCATTTTTTGACCAGTATCCTCACATCAGGCTTATTGAAAGTATTGATACAGCATTGAGCGCCAGAGAAATAAAAGAAAAAAAATTAAAAGGGGTGGGTGCAATCTCAAGTTTTCTGGCTGCAGAAAAATACGGATTAGAGATACTGTTTTCAGGAATTGAAACGAACAAGATGAACTATACCCGTTTCCTGATTGTTTCGGATAACAATCATATGGAAGAGATAAAAAATGCAAATAAATCATCCATCTATTTTTCACTTGCGCATGAAATAGGAAGCCTGTCAAAAATTTTATCCATTCTTTCCTATTATGATATGAATTTATCCAAAGTTCAATCCCTTCCTATTATTGGGAAAGATTGGGAATACCAGTTTTATGTGGATATGGAATTTAATAATCACAAACTGTACCGGCAATCACTGGATGCCATTAAACCATTTACAGGTGATTTTGGAATATTAGGGGAATATACAAAAGGAAAAAAAATATTAGAATGATCCAGAAAGCCGATCGAATCAACGAGATAAAGGAATATTATTTTTCCAAAAAACTTAAGGAAATTGACGAATTAAACAAGCGTGGATTTTCTGTAATAAACCTTGGAATTGGTAATCCGGATCTGCCTCCTCCCGGTGAAACAGTAAAAAAACTGATAGAAAGTAGCGGGAAAGACAATACTCATGGTTATCAGGGATATCGTGGTATTCACCAGCTCAGGTCCGCTTTTAGTCAATGGTACCGGCAATACTATAATGTTAACCTGGATCCGGAAAAGGAAATCCTTCCATTGATGGGTTCCAAGGAAGGCATTTTCTATATATCAATGACTTTTTTAAATCCGGAGGATAAGGTGTTAGTCCCTGATCCCGGATATCCCGCATATAAGACGGTGACTACCCTGGTTGGTGCGAAACCTCTTTCCTATGATCTTACTGAAGACAATCATTGGTTTCCTGACTTTGATACACTCGAAAGGACTGATCTGAGTAAAGTGAAAATCATGTGGGTAAATTACCCGCATATGCCAACAGGGGCAAGAGGTACCAGGGAATTATTTTTCCGGCTGATCGGGTTTGGAAAGAAGCATCGAATTCTGATTTGTAATGATAATCCATATAGTTTTATTCTAAATGATGATCCTTTGAGTATATTTGAAGTTGAAGGTTCAAAGGAG
>DAOVQI010000070.1 GCA_030628785.1 Bacteroidota bacterium | reverse complement strand
TGAATATGCTTGGAAATGTAAGTGAGTTTTGCCAGGATTGGTGCTCACCCGACATCTATGTTTCTTATAACGAGGCCATTATTATGGATCCCATGGGACCTGCCAACGGGTTGGAACATGTCATCCGGGGAGATCCCTATAAAAGTGATGCAGCTGATGTGCGTTGTGCAGCAAGGAATTTTACCAAAACCAAAAAATGGTTGATTATCTTTGACAGAACAATAAAACAATTAAATCTTTTCAGAGATGGAGAATAACAAAAACTGTTACAGCAGAAGAAAATTTTTAGAAACAGCCGCATTTTCAGGTACGGTTGGAGCATTGGGTGTTGGTGCTATTATATCTTCCTGCGGCAGGAAAAAATCGAATGAAGAACTTGGATTACCACCAATGTTAGACCATGCACCGGATGGCAGGAAACTGAAAGCCGGACTTATTGGCACAGGACACCGGGGTACCGGAGCAGCCTTTAATTTTTTGGGGGCTGGCCCAAACCTGGAGGTGACGGCATTAGCAGATGTTTTTCAAGAAAGAATCAATACCTGTCGGGAAAGGTTTAAAAAATATGGCATCGAAATTCCTGAGGAGAACTGTTTTGTGGGATTTGATTCCTATAAGAAATTGATGGAAACCGATGTTGACGTGGTCATTCTGGCCACTCCTCAGCACTTCAGGCCGGAACATTTTAAGGCAGCTATCCAGAACAAGAAACATGTGTTCATGGAAAAACCAGTGGCTGTTGATCCGGTCGGAATACGATCCATCCTTAGCACAGCCAAAAGGGCTGAATCACTGGGTTTATGTGTAATTACCGGTACACAAAGAAGGCATCAACAGGATTACATTGAAATCTATAAACAGGTCGCCAAAGGTGCTATTGGTGAGATTGTTGCCGCCAAAGCTTATTGGAATCAGTCCCATGTCTGGTTACGTACCCGGGAGAAAGATTGGTCTGATATGGAATACATGCTCCGGAACTGGAATAACTTCATTTGGTTGAGTGGCGATCACATCCTTGATACGCATGTGCATAATATCGATGTAATAAATTGGTTTACAGGGAAACACCCGTCAAGTGCAATCGGATACGGAGGAAGACACAGAAGGGTAACCGGTGATCAATATGACTTTTTCAGTATAGATTTCGACTATGGAAACGGATTAAGTTCCCACAGCATGTGCCGCCAAATAGACGGTTGTGCCGATGGGGTTGGTGAAGTGGTGGTTGGAACCAAAGGATATTCAATTTGTACTCATAATGCAAATAAAATCTATAACTTTAACGGTTCAGTGTTATGGGAATACGAATATACAAAGGAAAATAAAGATGACCCCTTAAAACAAGAAGCTAGTTCAGCGTATATTCAGGAGCATATACACCTGGTCACGGCAATCAGAACAAGTCAATATGTAAATGAAGCAGAACAAACTGCTCTGTCAACATTAACAGCTATTATGGGAAGGGAGGCTGCCTACACAGGAAAACGAATTACCTGGGATGAAATCATGAACTCAGACAAGCGTCTTGGCCCCACTGAATATAAAATGGGACCTGTAAATATGGAATTTGAATTTCCGGTGCCCGGAACACCGATAAATGTATAACGCTATGTTCAAATCAAAAGACAAAACAAACCGCAGAAAGTTTATTAAAACAACAGTAACTACCGCATTAGGAATTACTGTATTTCCACACATTATCCCTGCTTCGGCTTTAGGTAAAAACGGACAGGTTCCACCCAGCGACAGGATTGTTATGGGAGCAATCGGGGTAGGTAGTATGGGAACAGGTAACATGATTGGTTTCCTGAATAAGAAAGAAACACAATTTGTTGCTGTATGTGATGTGGATGAGAAGCGCAACAATAAAGCCAAACAACTGATTGATCAAACCTATAAGAATTCTGACTGCAGAAAATACCATGACTTCAGAGAATTTCTTGAAAATGAAAAACTTGATGCTGTAAGTATTGCTTTACCGGATCACTGGCATGCGATAATTTCCGTTGCCGTTGCAAAAAAGGGCATGGACATTTACGGCGAGAAACCTCTTGCAAGGTCGATTAAAGAAGGCAGGGCTATTGTGGATGCTGTGGAGCAGAATAACATCATTTGGCAGACAGGTAGCTGGCAACGATCAGTTCCGAATTTTCACCATGCCTGTGAATTGATTAGGAATGGCAGGCTTGGAAAGATTACCTACGTTGAAGTCGGACTGCCTGATGGCGGAAAATCCATCGGTACTCCTCCTGTTATGCCGGTTCCGGAGGGTTTAGACTGGAACTTCTGGCTGGGACCTGCCCCGACACGTTCTTACCGTGGTGTTTGTCATTGGGATTGGAGGTGGATAATGGATTATTCGGGTGGTCAATTAACCGACTGGGCCGGACATCATGTGGATATTGCCCATTGGGGGCTTGGACTTGACCGGTCTGGTCCGGTTGAAGTTGAAGGTAAAGGAATCTATCCGCGTGAAGGGATTTATGATGTGGCTGTGGAATATGACATCCATTATATGTACGAAAACGGAATGAAAATGAGGGTGGCCAACCGTAGTCGCCTTCCCCAGGGCATGGGAGCAACCTGGTATGGCGAAAAAGGCTGGATCAACGTCGACCGCGGCGGTCTTACTGCAGATGATCCAAAAATCCTTGATGAGAAGATTGGAGAGGGTGATATCAAATTGTATGAAAGCAAGGATCACCATCAAAATTTTCTCGATTGTGTGAAATCTAGAAAAGAAACCATCACACCTGCTGAAATTGCCCATCGCTCAATAAGCGTTGCATTGATAGGTGAAATAGCTATGCTTACCGGGAAAAAGCTTCAATGGGATCCGGTTAAAGAGCAATTCATTGGAAATGAGATTGCAAACCGACTGTTGTTCAGGCCATACAGGAAGCCCTGGGAGTTGGATTACTAAATAATAAATCATTAGAGAAGAACATACCATTATGAAAAAAATAATTTCTATTTGGTCTAAATTGTTAATAATTCCAATTGTTTTATTGTTAACCTCCACATTATTTAATGCCTGCCAGCAACAACCAAAACATAAGGTTCTTATCGTTACAGGACAGAGCACATTTAATTGGGAGGCAAGCAGTGAGGCGCTTAAGCAGATTTTAGAAAATTCCGGTCTTTTTAGGGTTAATGTACATATCAGTCCAAAGCAAGGAGAAGATATGTCAGGGTTTAATCCCAATTTCTCTAACTATGATTTAGTTGTCTTAAATTATAACGGAGACCCCTGGCCGGAGCAAACCGGAATATCTTTCGTGGATTACATAAAAGCCGGTGGTGGAATAGTAGTCTTCCAATCAGCAAATAGTGCTTTTCCCGATTGGAAAGAATACCATGAGATCATCGGTCTGGGTGGATGGAAAAACCGTGACGAAATGCCGGGTAATTATCTCTATTGGGAAGAGGATGAATTTGTAACCGATACCAGTCAGGGTTATGGAAAACTGTTTTCAAAAGCAGAAACATACCAGGTTGTTAACAGGGATACGGCACATCCGGTCACCCGTGGATTGCCTGAAAGGTGGATGCATGCAGATGATATAATCATAAACAGACTAAAAGGACCGGCTCAAAACCTTAAAGTTCTTTCGACCGCCTTTTCTGATTCGTTAAAAGATGGAACGGGAAGGCATGAGCCCATACTCTTTACCGTTGAATTCGGTGAAGGCAGGATTTTTCATACGGCCATGGGGTATACCGTTAGTGATGAAGAAAAATCCGCATTGGAATGTGTTGGCTTTATTACTACTTTTCAAAGAGGCGCTGAGTGGGCAGCAACTGGTTCAGTAACCCAATCTGTTCCTGTTGATTTCCCAAATGCGGTTAGTACTCATCATTGGGAAAACTTCCTTCCGCTAAGCCTTGATGAACTTATGGCAAAAATATCACGGTATAAAATCGGCATGAGCAGAAAATACATCTCTGATCTGTCAAACAGGATCAGGAAGTCGGATGGTTCGCCCGAAACACTATTAGAATTTGAAAAGAAAATGCTTGATTTTTTAAATTCTGAGGCAACTATTGACAGTAAAAATTTTATTTGCAAAGAATTAAGCTGGATGGGATCAGGAAAATCAATCCCAACCCTGGAAAAACTGGCAAAAGAAGAAGCTACAGCCGAGATGGCAGCCTTTGCGCTTGAAAGACTGAAAGTGGAATAATAAACTCATAACATTTTGTTATTTAAACATAAGATAGTTATTGTCAGTTAATTGACTGCTATATTTACAAGCAGACTGTGAAATCTCAAACTACAAGCATCAAATATCAAATAAATTTAAAATTCAAAAATACAATATTCAAAATTTTAAAATCATTCTTTTAAATTTGGAATTTGGAAATTAAATATTGGTATTTATTTGATTTTTGTGATTTGATTTTTGTGATTTTCTGCCAAAAAATACACGAATATTAGAATTAAGACACTAATATTGTTTAAATCTCATTATCTATGTTCGTAAATAAAAAAACATCTATTCCTTCTTATTCCCTGTTTATTATCTTTTTAATATCAGTTTATTGTTATTCTCAGGAGCCTGAGGAAACAGAAGACTGGTCCGTAAAGCCTGAGGTTGTAATTCCAGGAAAAAAGTTCAGCCCTCCTTCCGATGCCATTGTTCTGTTTGACGGATCAGATTTTTCAAAATGGTCCGGGCGGGATGGTGGAGTTCAATGGAAAATCCAAGGTAAAGCCATGGAGGTTGGAAAAGGAACCGGCAATATTCAAACGGTTCAGCCTTTCGGAGATGTCCAGATCCATATTGAATGGAGAACCCCTAAAAAGATTGAAAGTGAAGGACAAGGAAGGGGAAACAGCGGTGTATACCTAATGGGCCTATATGAAATCCAGGTTCTGGACTCCTGGGAAAACGAAACCTATTATAATGGTCAGGCAGGGAGTATTTATAAACAATATAGTCCTCTGGTTAATGCCTGCAGGAGACCGGGGAAATGGCAAACCTACGATATAATTTTCCGAGCTCCGGAGTTTAACGAGGACAAAACCTTGAAAGATCCCGGATATATTACGGTTATTCATAACGGTTTACTTGTCCAGAATCATGTTGAGCTAAAAGGCCCAACAGTATATCAGGGTTATCCGGAATATCTTTATCATGAAAGCAAGTTGCCCCTCTTATTGCAGGATCATGGGAATCCCATACAATATCGTAATATCTGGATCAGGGAATTATAAGTAAAAACATAAAATCATGGCAAGACCTGTTACACTTTTTACCGGACAATGGGCTGATCTCCCTTTCGAAACCCTATGTCAAAAAGCAAAATCTTTCGGTTACGAAGGCCTTGAACTCGCCTGTTGGGGCGATCATTTTGAGGTCGATAAGGCTGACGAGGCCTATTGTAACGAAAAACTTAAAATCTTAAAAAAGCATGATTTAAAGTTGTTTGCCATATCCTCCCATCTGGTTGGACAGGCTGTATGTGATAATATAGATGAAAGGCATAAAGGCATTTTACCTGATTATGTATGGGGGAATGGTGATCCGGAGGGTGTGCGACAGCGGGCGGCTGAAGAGATGATCAAAACCGCACACGCTGCCAATCGCCTGGGTATTGACATCGTTAATGGATTTACCGGCAGTTCTGTCTGGCATCTAATATATTCCTTCCCGCCGGTCTTACCTGAAATGATTCAGAAAGGATATAAGGATTTTTCTGACCGGTGGAAACCCATAATGGATGAATTTCAAAAAGTTGGAGTGAAATTCGCCCTGGAAGTTCATCCTACCGAGATTGCTTTTGATATTGTTTCGGCTGAACGTGCATTGAAAGCCATTAATTACCATCCTTCCTTCGGGTTCAATTATGATCCGAGTCATTTTGGTTATCAGGGAGTAGATTATGTCGGGTTTATCTACCGGTTTAAGGAAAAGATCTTTCATGTTCATATGAAAGATGTAGGATGGTCGCCCGTTCCAACCGAAGCCGGAGTTTTTGGTGGCCATATCGGGTTTGGTGACAGAAGAAGATTCTGGGATTTCCGAAGTTTGGGCCGTGGGGATATCGATTTTGAAGAGATTATCCGGGCTTTGAACAGAATTCAATACAAGGGACCGCTGTCTGTGGAATGGGAAGATAGTGGAATGAACCGGGAAGAGGGAGCCCGGGAAGCCTGCCAGTTTGTGAAAGATGTTGACTTTAATCCTTCAGAGATTTCTTTTGACTCGGCTTTTGAGTAGTAATCATTAAATATGAAACACTATGACAAATCAAATTAATTCTAAACGATTATTTTTTGCAAGCTGCATCGCTCTGATTGTAACTGCAATTTCATTTGCTCTTAGAGCAAGATTGGAAACTGTATTTGGACCTGAGGGTTATGGATTAACTCTGGAGGAAATCGGTTGGGCTTTTGGGCCTGCCTTCTGGGGTTTTACCCTCGCGATGTTTATTGGGGGACCACTCGTGGATTATCTGGGGATAAAACGAATCATCTGGACTGCCTTCATCTGTCATACTATTGGAATAACGGGAACAATTTTTGCTCGTGATTTCTGGACATTATTCTTCGGAACCCTTGCAATCGGTATTGGAAACGGCCTGGTTGAAGCGTCTCTTAATCCTATGGTTGCCTCCATGTATCCCAACGAAAAAATAAAAATGCTTAACCGTTTTCACGTATGGTGGCCGGCAGGAATAGTAATAGGCGCTATCATCGGATACCTGATCATGGACAAATTGAACTTAAACTGGCATGTTTACGTTGCTATGCTTTTCATTCCATTAGTAATATACGGCATAATGTTTTTCGGACAAAAAATACCCCAAACTGAACGCGTTGAAATGGGGGTATCCAACAAAGACATGTGGAAGGCAGTAATCACTCCCCTGTTTCTTCTTATGGGATTCCTGATGCTGCTTACTGCTGCTACCGAGTTAGGAACAAACCAACGTATTGAATCATTGTTAAAGGGCACCGGAGTATCAGCTCTGCTGGTATTGGCTTTCATAAGCGGAATTATGGCTATTGGACGAGCTTTTGCAGGTCCGATAGTTAATAAACTTAGTACTCGTGGAATGTTATTTTTCTCTGCGATTTTCTCGTTCCTCGGATTGATCTGGCTAAGCTATGCCCAGGGATATTCAACTTTTATTGCTGCGGCAGTATTTGCCATCGGAATCTGTTATTTCTGGCCAACCATGATCGGCTTCGTTTCTGAAAATATTCCTGAAAGCGGAGCACTGGGACTTTCCCTGATGGGAGGACTTGGCTTTTTATCCGCAGCAATTGTATTGCCTATTATGGGGAAATTCATGGATATATCAGGTTCAGGGGTCGAAACCTTACGTTATATGGCAATATTGCCGGCATTTTTAATTATCGCATTTGGATTCTTATATTTTTTATATAAGAAGAAATCCTAAACCTGATGATGATATGATTTCATTAGTGATACCTGTATATAACGAAGAAGTCCTTATTGATGAACTCATTGAAAGGTCAATTAAGGTATTGTCAGAAATATCGGATCACTTTGAAATACTTTTTGTTGACGATGGCAGTCAAGATGGAACCCTGAAAAAACTGCTTCAGCATCGTGATAATGAAAAGCGGATTAAGATTCTTTCCCTTTCAAGAAATTTCGGACATCAGGCTGCATTAACTGCAGGATTAGAGCATGCTAAAGGTGATTATATTGCCATGATGGATGGTGATCTGCAAGACCCTCCGGAACTACTCAGAGAAATGTATATGAAACTGAAATCAGGGGAATGCGACGTTATTAATGGCAAAAGGAGATCAAGAAGGGGAAGCATAGGAAGAAGAATGTTGACATACATTTTTCATAAGCTTTTTAAAAGGGTCTCCGGGTTAGGGGAAATTGAAAATGTCGGAAATTACTCAATGCTGAACAGGAATGCCCTGAATGGCTTACTAACTTTAAAGGAAAAAATAAGATACCTTCCCGGATTACGATCTTTTATGGGATTTAAACAGGGATATATTGAATATGTTCGTGAAGAAAGGAAAAAGGGGAAATCTAAAATGAACATTTGGAAATTGTGGCTGCTTGGATCAGACGCCATTTTTTCCTTTTCAAAGATCCCACTTAAAATTTGTCTTTTCCTTGGACTTTTCGGTGTTGTTGTTTTCCTCCTTGCCGGCATCTATGTATTGATCGCCAAAATATTCGGGTTTGCATTATTGGGATGGTCCTCTACCTTGTTAAGCATTTATTTCCTCGGCTCAATCCAGCTGACTTTTCTGGGGGTCCTGGGAGAATATGTATTCAGGACCTATAAGGAATCACAAAACAGGCCTATTTACCTGGTAAAGGAGTTTTATGACGATTAATTATACCTGGAAAAAATTTTATGTATCTCCTGGTAAATAAATATCTGAACTTTAAGAACGCTTTTTTTTTCTTGTCTTTGTTACTTCTGATTCTTTTGCCGTTGCTGAGTCTTGACGCGGGAATTTCAGGCGATGAAGAACTGCATTACTCCCAATCAGAAAAAGTAATCAACTACCTGGAATCGTTGGGAAAAGATAAATCTGCTCTCCATACTCCAAAAACCCATCTGAAATACTATGGTCAGTTTTTTGATAATATCACTACAATTGTTATTAAATGGTTGAATATTGAAGACATTTATCAATTCAGGCATATTGCCAATTCCATTGCCGGTTGGGGGACGATCTTTTTAAGCGGGCTTCTGGCAGCTTTTCTTGCAGGTTACAGGGCGGGGTTTTTAACACTTTTGCTCTTTCTGGTTTCTTCGAGATTTTTAGGACACACCTGGAATAATCTGAAAGATATTCCTTTTGCATTGGGCTATATAGCAACAATTTACTTCATTTTTCTGTTCATCAAAAAATTACCCAAACTTTCCATGAAACATGTCTCCCTTCTGACCCTGGGATTGGCTTTTACTTTTGGAATCCGGGCAGGAGGATTTATTTTGATTTGTTACATGTTTTCATTCGTTGGATTATATCTGGCCAGCAATTATATTAATGGGCAAAAATGGATAACTCATAAAACCGTTTTATATTCTTTTCTGACTATTTTAATAATGTCTCTTTTGGGATATTCATTGGGACTGGTTATGTGGCCGTTCGGCCTTGAAGATCCATTAAAAAACCCATGGCTGTCTTATAAAGCAATGGCACAATTTCCCACTACATTGCGGCAAATTTTTGAAGGATCGGTTTACTGGTCTGACCAGCTTCCGTGGTATTACCTTCTTAAATATATGGTTATATCCATCCCAACTATTGTTATGGCAGGGTTACTGGCCTTTGCGGTTTTCACCAACAGAATTTTTAAAAGCCAACAGTGGATATTTATTTTTTTCCTCGGGTTTTCATTTTTGTTCCCATTATTTTTTATAATACTTGGTAATTCAAATGTGTATGGTGCATGGAGACATGTGACTTTTATATATCCCCCGCTTGTTATTCTGTCTGCCCTCGGGTATGATTGGATAATCAAAAATATTCAGTCTAAGAAATTTAAAATAGCACTATTTATAGCTTTCCTTGTTTTGTGTGTCCACCCGGCAAAGTTTATTATCAAGAATCATCCATACGAGTATTTGTATTTTAATGAATGGATTGGAGGCATAAAGGGAGCTTATGGTGATTATGAAACCGATTACTATTTCCATAGCATGCGCGAAGCTTCCGGATGGTTGCAGGACCATATTGAGAAAACCAATCTTTTAAAAGAGGATAAAATAAAAGTTGCTTCGAATTTTCCTGTATCCTGGTTATTCAGACAGTCGCAGGGTGAGATTTCAACACAGTATATAAAGTACTATTCACGTGGGAATTACGATTGGGATTTCGCCATAATTGCTAATGCTTATATTCATCCATTTCAATTGAAAAATAATATTTGGCCTCCTGAGAATACAATTCATACGATCGACATAAACGGTGTGCCTGTATGTGCAATTCTTGAAAGAAAAACCAAAGAAGATTACCAGGGCTATCTGGCTCTGAAAAAGAATAATTATGATCATGCACTTTTTTTATTAAATAAAGCCATAAAGACTGATCCGGGAAATGAGTCGGTTTATTTAAACCTTTCAACGGCTTTCCGAAAGTCAGGGGATATAAATGCTGCAAAAAAATATCTGAACAAGTGTCTGGAAATTTATCCTGAATATGAGGTAGCAATTTATCTGTTGGCTAAAATTCACCAAATAGAAGGCGAAACGGATAAAACGATTGAATTATTTACGAAGAACCTTCAAAATAATTATAAACATTTTCCTTCGTATGTTGGACTTGCAATAGTATATCTTGATATAGGTGAAGATCAGCTTGCTGTTAAAAGCCTGAAAAAGTGTATTGGAATAAATCCACGTTACAAACCGGCTCTGATTGCTCTGGGTAATCATTATAAAAGTCAGGGAAATAATGACTTGGCAAAAAAATACCTGAATTACGCTGAAAAACTTTAAAAAAGAATTCCTCGGGGCTTGCCCCGAGGTTACCTTTTTCTCCCTCTCCTTTTGAAGGAGAGGGTTGGGGAGAGGTTTAGAAAAGAATTTTTTATAACTTGTAATTTGGAATATTAAATTAAATGATTTAACAATGAAAAGACTAGTTATTATTCTTACCGTTTTTTGTATGTTTTTTTTAGCGGGCGCTGATTTAGTAAAAGCCATCCCGCAGGACACTATCCAGGATCTTACAGAAGAAGAACTGGCTATACAGGATTCAGTCTCAATTGATGACCTGGACCCGATTTTTTATACCGCGTTGGAAGAAGAAGAGATGGAACCGGAAAAATCAGGTAATGCTTCCTGGATCGTTTATGTTGTTATTGGTGTTATTGTGGTAGGCGGTGGATTCTTTTTCTTCCGGAGGTCAAAAAAGTAAATAATACTTTTAATCAGAACCC
>DAOVQI010000183.1 GCA_030628785.1 Bacteroidota bacterium | reverse complement strand
CCGGCCAGAGCAATAAAATCAGGATTATCCATTTCGGTAAATGAATACCGTTTTTCAAAGAACATATCCTGCCATTGCCTAACCATTCCGAGAAAACTATTATTAAGGAGAACTATTTTCACCACTATTTTTGATTGTGCTATGGTACCCAACTCCTGCATGGTCATCTGGAAACCGCCGTCTCCAATGAAAGCGATAACCTCCCTTTCAGGCCTTGCTATTTTGGCACCATTGGCAGCGGGCAGCCCGAAACCCATGGTTCCCAGGCCTCCTGAAGTCACCCAGCTATTTGACTCTGTGAATTTATAGTTTCGGGCAGCTACCATTTGGTTTTGCCCAACATCGGTTACCACAATTGCACCACCTTTTGTTTTTTCAGAAATCATATGAACTACCTCATCCATTTTAATTTGACCCGTAACAGGGTTTATGTTTTTCTTTATCACTTTTTCATATTCTTCTTGTTCATATTTTTTAAAACTCTCAAGCCATTCCGTATGTTCATTATTCTTAATCAGGGGTAAAAGGGCATCAAGAGCATCTTTGGCATCTGCATTAACTGCAACATCAATTTCAACATTCTTATTGATTTCCGCCGGATCTATTTCGATATGGATGATGGTTGCCTGTTTTGCATATGTATTCAAATTACCGGTAATCCGGTCATCAAAACGCATTCCGACAGCAATAAGCACATCGCATTCATTGGTTTTAACATTTGGACCATAATTACCATGCATACCCAACAATCCAACATACAAGGGATGCCTGGAAGGAAAAGCCGATAAACCAAGAAGTGTTGATGCAACCGGTATTTCTGCCTTTGTCACTAATTTTTCCAATTCATTTTGTGCATCCGAAATCAAAATACCGTGTCCCGCCAATAATAACGGTTTTTTAGAATTATTGATTAATATGGCTGCAGCATTAATGTCTTCTTTTTTAACTTTTGGATAAGGAAAATAGCTTCTTAGTTTTGTGCATTTTTCATATTTAAAATCCAAAGTGCCAAACTGGGCATCTTTCGTAATATCGATCATTACAGGACCAGGTCTTCCCGTAGTAGCGATATAAAATGCTTTCGCCATTACTTCAGGAATTTCTTCGGCTGATGTGATCTGGTAATTCCATTTTGTGACCGGCATGGATATACCCATTACATCTGTTTCCTGGAAAGCATCTGAACCAAGCAAGGGAGAACCGACTTGCCCCGAAATGCAAACCATTGGCATTGAATCGACCATTGCATCTGCCAATCCGGTAATCATGTTTGTGGATCCGGGACCTGAAGTTACCAGGCAAACACCTACCCGGCCCGATACCTTTGCAAATCCTTCGGCCGCATGAGCAGCACCTTGTTCGTGCCTTACCAGGATATGTCTTATTTTATCCCTGTAGTCGTACAATGCATCATACACTGGCATAATTGCACCCCCCGGATAACCAAAAATAATATCCACCCCTTCTTCTATAAGGGATAACATCATGGCTTCAGCTCCACTCACCTGAACCGGTGATTTTACTTTGTCAAAAACCCGTTTTTGCGTTACCGTTCCCATAAAATATTTAATATGTATCTGAATTTCAAAAACATAATCTGATATACAATGAGTTATGCCTCTTTCTAATTGCTTTGTAATTTTTTAGGCTAAGGCTTAGGCTAAGGCTAAGGTTTTTTATTTATCAGATATAAAGTTTAATCATATTTTACCTTATTATTTAATCTAAAGGTATTCTTCATCTGTTATTTATTATTTATACTTAACCTTCAGATTTATAACATATTTATTATCATAGTAATGTGTCTTTAACTGCTTTTATATTGTTGGTATACCTACTCACCTATGACCTCTTTGGACTCTTGATTTAATTCTTCTTTATTTTATTTTTTCCCTCAGCCTTAGCCTTAGCCTCAGCCTTGTGCTACAATCAAACAAATTTAACACACCTCTCTCAATAATATATATTTTTTAATAAATTCGCGAAGCTATGTTCCTATTTAGTGTCTGTCAATAATTGTATCGGAATTTATTCACTTCGTTCGGTTGCTATTTTGTGCTTAAAACTTATATACCCGACTTTATGAACAAACCCTATAAGGTTCAACTCTTACTTAAAAGTCGTATTGCTCCTTTGTCTGCAGAGCTAACCAGCATGGAGTAAGCTTTCAATGCCGTTGATACCTCTCTTTCTCTTGAATCCGGATGATAAGCATCCGTACCTTTTAATAATTCCTCCTGTTTTCTCTTATCCAACTCATCATCAAAGATAAGCAGGTTTATTTCCCTTGCGGGAATATTGATCTTAATTGGATCCCCGTCCTTAATCAATGCAATATTCCCTCTTCCGGCAGCTTCAGGCGAGATATGTCCAACAGACAAACCTGAAGTGCCACCGGAAAATCTACCATCGGTAATGAGTGCACATTTTAAGTCCAGTTTCATCGATTTTATATAGGAAGTCGGGTATAACATTTCCTGCATTCCCGGTCCGCCTTTTGGGCCTTCATATCGTATCACCACAACATCCCCTTCCTTAATCTTGCCTCCCAAAATAGCGTTGCATGCATTCTCTTGAGAATCATAAACTTTTGCAGATCCATTAAAAATAAAAATCGAAGGATCAACACCTGCTGTTTTTACAACACACCCTTTTTCTGCAATATTACCATAAAGAATCGTTAATCCACCATCAGGATGGTAGCAAAAATCTGAATTCCTGATACAACCATTTTCACGGTCACGATCAAGCTCGTCATAAACGTTTTCCTGGGAAGCAAGTTCAAGGTTTCTGCCTGATAATCCAGGAGCACTTTTCGCATTATCAATTGCTTCATCACTCACACTGTTTAGCATTATATCATTTTCCTCAATGCTTTCCTTTAGGGTCTTACGATCTATTCTTCGTGCTGAGGTATCCAGCAACCCTGCCCTGTCCAATTCCCCCATAATAGAAAGGATTCCACCTGCCTTGTTTACATCCTCGACATGATAATCAGAACTTGGTGCAACTTTGCACAGAACAGGTGTTTTCTTCGATAATTCATCAATGTCTTTCATGGTAAAATCCACTTGAGCTTCATATGCAATAGCCAACAGATGTAATACTGTGTTAGTGGACCCACCCATAGCAATATCGAGTATTATAGCATTTTTAAAAGCAGACTTATTGGCGATTGATCTGGGTAAAACTCTTTCGTCCCCATCTCTGTAATATTTATATGTGAGTTCGACGATCAATCTGGCCGCCTTCTGAAATAATGTTAAACGATTTTTATGTGTTGCAAGTATAGTTCCGTTCCCGGGTAAAGCCAGGCCGATGGCTTCGCATAAACAATTCATGGAATTTGCAGTAAACATCCCGGAACACGATCCACAAGTTGGACAGGCCGATTTTTCCACCTGGGAAAGATAATTGTCTGAAACATCCGGATCCCCGGCTAAGATCATTGCATCAACCAGATCATATTTTTTCCCATCCAGGGTCCCTGCTTCCATTGGACCTCCTGAAACAAAAATGGCAGGGATATTCAACCGCATGGCTGCCATAAGCATCCCGGGAGTTATTTTATCGCAATTGCTTATGCATATCATGGCATCGACCATATGAGCATTGCATACATACTCAACACTATCGGCAATAATTTCACGGGAAGGTAAGGAATAGAGCATCCCGTTATGCCCCATAGCAATACCGTCGTCAATGGCAATGGTGTTAAATTCAGCCGCAAAACAACCTTGCTCTTCGATCAATCTTTTAACATACTGTCCTATTTCATGCAAGTGCACATGTCCGGGAACAAACTGGGAAAAAGAGTTAACAATAGCTATTACAGGTTTCCCAAAATGTTCTTCCTTCATACCGTTGGCCCTCCATAAACTTCTTGCCCCGGCCATTTTCCTGCCACTGGTTGTAACTGAACTTCTTAATTGAAATTTCATTAAACTGTTTATTTTTTAAATAAACTAACTCTATAAAAAAAAGGCCGCTCTTTTTGGTGAGAACGGCCCTTTATTTAAGTTCCTTGAGTATTTTATATACCATTCTCACCTGCGGATCTCCACAAAATTAAAACAATGAGCCAGATAAGATTGGTATACATATTTATCATCAGTCCTTTATTTAAGTTCACAAATGTATGGATAATTTTAAAACGACAAAACTTTCAGCATTTTTTTTAATTATTACAACAAAGTAAACGCGACGGTTACACCGGCCATAACAATTGTAATCATACTCATTAATTTGATAAGAATATTCAGGCTTGGTCCGGATGTATCTTTAAAAGGATCACCTACGGTATCCCCAATAACTGCAGCTTTATGGGCATCCGACCCTTTTCCTCCCAGTTTCCCTGACTCAATATACTTTTTAGCGTTGTCCCAGGCTCCGCCAGAATTTGCCATAAACACAGCCAACACAAAACCCGCTCCTAATCCTCCAACCAACAATCCGATGGCGCCTGGCACACCAAATATCAAACCTACAAGGACCGGAACTATAATCGCCAATGTTGAGGGCAATATCATTTCCAATTGGGCCCCTTTTGTAGAAATGGCAACGCACCGGGCATATTCCGGTTCTGCTTTTCCCTCCAGAATACCAGGAATTTCCTTAAACTGCCTTCTTACTTCAGCAACCATTTTACCCGCAGCCCTTCCGACAGCACTCATGGTTAATCCGCAGAAAAGAAATGCCATCATTGCACCTATAAAAATACCAACCAACACTATCGGATTCATTAAATGGACCTGAAAATAATTCATGAACTCGTTAAGATCAATGTTCAATAATTGTGATTTGTCAGTTATTTCAATGCCATTTGGAAACATGTAAGATGATGCAGTTTGCAACAACCGGGCTATACCAATTTTTAATTCTTCAATATAGGAAGCCAACAGAGCCAAGGCAGTCAATGCTGCAGAACCTATGGCAAACCCTTTTCCGGTTGCAGCAGTTGTATTTCCTAAGGAGTCTAAAGCATCGGTTCTTTTTCTTACTTCCGGGCCCAATCCACTCATTTCAGCATTACCACCTGCATTATCTGCAATCGGGCCATAAGCATCTGTGGCTAAGGTTATTCCCAAGGTAGAAAGCATTCCTACCGCAGCTATACCAATTCCGTACAACCCCATTTTCATATTTGCCATATCACCTCCCGCACCAGCCACGTAAGCCAGTATAATACCAACAACAACGGCAATTACAGGAACGAAAGTGGAAATCATACCAGTACCCAAACCTGAGATAATAACGGTTGCCGCCCCTGTATCGGAACTTTCCGCAATTCTTTGAGTCGGTCTGTATTCTGCAGAAGTAAAAAATTCGGTGGATTTACCAATTATTATTCCTACTAATAAACCCGTGACGATTGCTCCTAAAATTCCCAACCAGTTATCAATGCCTAACAATTTTAATATTCCAAAGGATGCAAAAACGATCAGTACAGAACTAATATTAACTCCCCAGGATAAAGATTTCAGTAAATCCCGTTGTGTTGCATTTTCTTTTGTTCTTACTAAGTATATACCCAAAATTGAAAGGATAATACCAACTGCAGCTATCAACATTGGGGTCAGAACGGCTTTAAACTGAACGGTTGTATTATCGATATAAGCTGCAGCACCAATAGCTGCAGTTGCCAAAATTGATCCACAATAAGATTCATACAGGTCTGCTCCCATTCCAGCTACATCGCCCACATTATCCCCAACATTATCAGCTATGGTAGCAGGGTTCCGGGGATCATCTTCCGGAATACCGGCTTCAACCTTTCCTACAAGGTCAGCACCCACATCGGCTGCTTTGGTAAAAATGCCTCCTCCAACCCTTGCAAATAATGCCTGAGCCGAGGCTCCCATACCAAATGTCAGCATGGTAGTGGTTATAATCATAAGATTATGGGTATCTTCAGCAGCCGGATATACGAAGTTTAGAACATAAAACCATGCTGAAATATCCAGAAGTCCAAGCCCAACAACCACCAATCCCATTACTGCACCACTTCTGAAAGCAATCCTTAATGCATGATTTAAAGAATTACGGGCTGCATTTGCCGTTCTGGCTGAAGCAAAGGTGGCGGTCTTCATTCCAAAGAAACCTGCAAGGGCAGAAAAGAAACCGCCTGTTAGAAAAGCAAAAGGAACCCATGGATTTTGCAAATGGAACAAATAAGCCAGGATAGAAAAAACACCCGTTAATATAAGGAAAAACAATCCTACAACCTTATATTGCTGTTTCAAATATGCCATTGCGCCATTTCTGACATGCTGAGCTATCTTTTTCATTAATTCTGTACCTTCATCTTCCTTCATGATCTGCCTGAAGAAGAAAAAGGCAAAAGACAAAGCCAAAACAGCAGAAACAGGTACAAGCCAAAATAAATTGTTAATCATATTACAGAATTTTAAAATTTAAGAAATGAACTACCCCGATTGATCCCGATAAGTTTCGCTATCAGGCTCAATTCCACTTTCGCTTCAAGCTTAAATCCTTTCGTTTTCATCGAGTGTCATTGATTTAAAAACCACGAACCAAAGCCGACCGCCACCAGGAATAATATTTATCTTCAAGTTCTTCACTGGAAGGAAAGGGATAAAAAATAAAGGTTTCCTGATCACCAATAAAAAACCCGTCTTTTACAGTACGAAAGGATAATTCTCCTTTAAAATTTCGGATAACTGTTTTTGT
>DAOVQI010000265.1 GCA_030628785.1 Bacteroidota bacterium | reverse complement strand
AGTTCTTTTTTTAATTCCAGCTTCAGCCAACGAATAAATTGATTGTATGGGTCTGATTCTTTTCCCAATGATCTTAAAAAAACAGGTTGTTTTCAGTAGTTATGATTGTATGAGAATCATGGACATCCAGAGATAATGACTCAATTTGCATCTGACAAGAACTTCGCTACGCTTAATTCTTGCAGGTGAAGCAAAACTTTACAAATTCTGTTTACTTTCTGAACTTTTTTATAAAATTTTCTACTTCAGGTACTCCACCCTGATATACCAGGTAACCGTTATAAGGTTCCCTCTCGGTTATTTCATCCATAATAGGAGTTAGCATAATTTTTTTTACTTCCTCAGGATCCTCAGTTTGTCCAAGTGCCCATCCAAGTTTTATAAAGGCAACTTCAGGGAGCATATTTCCGGCAGGAATTACTCCTTTCGCCAGCATATCACGGCCTGTATCATAAACAAACATATGAACATATCCCCAAATAGTTTGTAGTGTCATATACAGAACGACACCTTTTGCAGTTGCCCTTTCAATCGCCGGGTATAACTCTTTGTTTACATGCCCTAAACCGGTTCCGACAATCACAATACCTTTATATCCCATATCAACCAGTGAATCCAGGATTTCTGCTTTCATATAAGGATAATAATACATCATGGTTACTTTATCACTAAAATAGGGAAGGATAGTGACATTCCGGTCTCTTCTCCTGGGTTTATAATCGTCTTTAATAATTTTAATGTTGTTTCTGGTAACCGTAGCGACCGGAGTATCACCAATTGTGCGAAAGGTTGAACGATAGGAGCTATGCATTTTCCTGACTCTTGTACCGCGGTGTAAAAAACCATAATCATCTGATGTAGGCCCAAACATGCAAACCAGTGTTTCGGCAATGTCACCATGACCGGCAGCATAAGCTGCATGAATCAGGTTTAATGCGGCATCAGATGAAGGCCGGTCAGAAGAACGCTGAGAGCCAACCAGGATAATCGGAACCGGTGAATTCTGAACCATGAATGAAAGGGCCGCTGCTGAATGGTGAAGTGTATCCGTTCCGTGTCCTATGATTATTCCGTCAATTCCATTCCTTATTTCTTTTCCAATGGCCTTTGCAAGTGCAATGTATTGCTCAGGTCCCATGTTTTCACTGAATACAGCAAAAAGCTTTTCAGTGGTCAGGTTACAAATATCAGCCAATTCAGGAACAGCACCATATAATTCGCCAGGTGAAAAAGCCGGTATAACTGCCCCTGTCCGGTAATCCAGACGGGATGCGATAGTACCACCGGTACCAAATAATTTCACGTTTGGAAAACCGTCAGAATATGGAAATTCCTTTTCAGGTATTTTATAGTTTGCCTTTTGATATCCAATCTCTTTTATTTCCAGAATGGAAAAAATATCGATACCTATATTATATCCGGTTGGGATTTTAAGCACAATGTGTTTATCATCGTCATTCTCAGCTCTGGGTAAAACGGTTCCATGGAAGAATCCCCGTGTAGTTTTAATATTCACCTGAGCCCAAACACGAACGTTGAATTTTTGTAATACATTTAGTGATCTTCCCTTGTACCCCTGGAATATATCTTTAGACATATGGGTTTTTTATAAAAATTAAATAATTCGCAACTATGTAGTTATTTATTCATCTCTTATTCCATAGCTCATTACGTCCATTCTTTTATTTGAACTGATTAGTTACTGCAATATACTCCATTACATAACGCTAACCCGGATAAACCGGAAGTTCCAATTAATCAATACCGATAGCTATCGGTACAAATAACAAATAAATTTCAAATTCAAAAATACAATATTCAAAATTTTAAAATCATTCTTTAAAGTTTGTAATTTGGAGATTAAATATTGGTATTTATTTGATTTTTGTGATTTGTATTTTGTGATTTTCTGCCAAAAAATACACGAATATTAGAATTAAGACACTAATTTATCATCTTTTCAATTTCGCTCTTCAATTCACTGAGTTCTACATTTCCTAAGGCATGCCTATGGACCTGTCCCATGAGCCAATGAATGCAAACATTATCTTTTTTAGAGTATTTAATTTCTTTGAATTTTTCGTATAGAAAATTTACAGGTACAAGAATCTCTTCCATCGTTCGTTTTTTGAATTGGATGCTGGAAAGAACGGAGGAAAACTGCATATCAGGATGTTCATATATGATTGGCAGCATCTTTTTTGCTATCAAAGGTTCTAGTTGGTTGTTGAAAACAAATTTGAACAATCCGTATATTTTTTTTTCAGAAAAGTTTTTATGCCGGGGAATTTTTCCCTCTATATTTTTAAAAGTTTGCCCAAAGAAGATTCCAAGGAAACGTGGATTAAATTCAAATTCGTTATGAATCCGGTCGATTAAAGGAAGCAGGTTTTTACTCAGGAGATATGTATAAACATCCTCTGGGATTTTCCAGTTTTTCATTTGCTGAAATCGTTCGAATACATCTATTGGCAGGGTTTCTCTTAATTTATTAATATGTTCATCTTCTAAAGGGATGGGTGGAGAATCAGTATCAGGATACATTCTGTCTGCTCCGGGCAAGACCCTTTTAAAAATAGTTGTTCCGTCAGGAAGTGACTTCCTTGTCTCATTTGGAACACCTTCAAAGGCTAACTGGCAACGTTCTTCAACAGTCTCAAGAGCCGTTGGAATATCTTCATCAGGGCCCCAAAAAATAATCTGAGCATCTTCTTCCTTCGATCCCAAAATCTCTCTGACCAGGTCCAAATCCTTGCTTTTCACTTTTTTACTAATCTCCTCTGAATGGATCATGTTTGGGTTTTCTATACAGGCAATAACTTTTATCCGGTCGCTTATTTCGTTGGCAAAAATTTTACCCGGTTGAATGAAATGGGATAGAATTCCATGAAAATAAGGAAGATTAATGGCCACAATGGAATAATTTTTTTCAATTGCCCTGGAAATTTCATTACTATCGAAAGAATACCTTTTCCCGTTGATGTATTGATAACTAATTTTCCAACTTTTTGGTTTTTTAACTTTTTCTAATAACAATTTCCTTATTTTCAAAAGCGCAAATTGCCGGAATGCCTCATTATGAGAAAGTACCGGAATCCATTTGTTATGTGATACACCCTTTATTTCCACCCTTGTACCACCACGGCAACTTACATTCACATCCTCACGACCTGCACCGTTTCCTGTTCTTACTTTATCGGTGCTTCTGTTAAGAAAACGAATATATTCAGCAGCTTCTCTTAATTCATCAGGCGTGAACATGTCGGGATACGTAACTGTCTCTATCAATGGCATTCCAAGCCGATCGGTTTTGAAGATCCTGGTATGTCCAATATCTGAAACCTCCCTGCAGGAATCTTCTTCAATACTCAATTGCATTATTCTCACTTTTTTATTACTGAGTTGAATTTCCCCACCAATACCAAGGATTGCCGATCGTTGAAAACCTGTGGGAATACTACCATCAAGGTATTGTTTTCGGATGATGTGCACTTCTCCGACAATGCTTAGTTTACATAGATGGGAAATTTCAAGGGCGATATCAAGTGCTTCTTTATTAATTTGAAAAGGAGGAGTATCATCGATTTCATACGAACAGGTGGTCTTATTATGAATCCTGTATATTATTTGTTTTTTTGTTTTGAATTCCATTAGTGCAGTGCCGTCGTATTCGCCCAGTTCGCTGAGTGTCGGTCGCATATGACGGAGCACTTCAGCATGGTAATTTGAATCGTCATGATATATACCTGCCGGACAGTTGCAAAATAATTTTTTCCCGGTCTTTAATTGCTGATGAACTTCAAGGCCTGATTTAAAACCTATTCGTTTATAATCTTCTGATTTTGCATCTTTTCTGTTAACAAAACCGATGGCTTTACGCGTCTTCCTGTAATTTTCCTGAGGATAAAATCTTCTTTTCATTCGATAGTTATTTCCGGGATGCAATTTAATCTTGTTTTGGCATTTTAAAAATATCATTAGTATAATGTAAAACATATAATATACAGGACATAGTTTCACAGGGTTCACCCAGTGAAACAGCAACTTCGTTGCTCCTGCTACGCAGGGTTTCACGGGGTGAATTAAAAAAACCTTAATTTTCAGGTTTCATAAATAATTAGTTAATAGTCGGCCCGCCCGTACCGAACGGTACGTTCGGGCGGGCAGTCTACAGTCGGCAGTCGACTTAAAAATGCAAAGTATAATGAAATTAGCCATTATCGAGCCATAAACATTGAACTTAGCCCCGATGGCTATCGGGGCGATTTCATGAACGAAGTAAGTAAATTCCGATACAATAAATTAACAGGGTTATGCTTTTCCTGCGATTAAAAGCGCCTGAAAAAGCTTAAAGGAGTTAGTCGAACCGGATGGCTTTTACCGGTGAAATTCTTGAAATCAGATAGGAAGGTATAATGAGCATTAAAACAGTTAAAAGCAGTGTCCCCAGATTCAGACCAAGAATATACAGGATATTAAAATTAATTGGGACGGTAGAGAGATAATAAGAAGATTCATCAAGTTTGATAATTCCAAAATAATGTTGCAACAGGCAAAGCCCGATGCCGATGATGTTCCCATAAAATAATCCTTTTGCGACAAGATATGCAGATTGGTAAAGAAAAACTTTTCGGATGCTCCAGTTTTGGGTACCTACGGCTTTCAAAATTCCTATCATATTTGTTCTCTCCAGAATCAGGATCATCAGACCGGAAACCATATTAAAGCCGGCAACAATCAACATAAGAATAAGTATAATCCAGACATTCATATCCTGGAGATTTAACCAGTCGAAGATTTGAGGATACTTCTGGATAATATTCCGGATCTTCAATCTTGACCCGTCTTCTTCAAAACCAAAACCAACTTCCTGTTGAACCACCCATGTTTTTTCCTCCAAATCCTCAAAATTATCAAGTAAAATTTCAAATCCACTAACTTCATTGTCAGACCAGTTATTCAGTTTCTGAATATGTCCGATATCAGCAATAACATAAATCTTGTCAAATTCTTCAAGACTGGTTTCATATATGCCTGAAATGGTAAATTTTCTTATCCGTGGAGGTTCCTGAACAAAATACATAGAAAATGAATCCCCAACCTTTAACTTTAATAATTGAGCAATATATTTCGAAATCAACACCTTATTTGTTTTAATGGTATCCGTAACACGGAAGGCTACTCCGTCAGTAAGGTTT
>DAOVQI010000225.1 GCA_030628785.1 Bacteroidota bacterium | reverse complement strand
GCCTCAAGATCACTCACTCCATTCATGTATTTATCCAGATGATAACTCTGCCATTGATGGATGGACGCAGGCAACCGGTCTGGTTTCTCCCCGTAAATGGCGAGCATTAAACGCTCTTTTGAAGTCATAAGAAATTTATGGTTCATCCGGATAATGTATAGATAAATATTAGTTCACTCAACATTTAAGTTGTTATCCAAAGACAAGACTATCTGTCTTGGATTCCTGCCCGACTGACGCCTGTCAGGCGGGATTGTAGTAAGACCGCAATATAAATAAGAATAGAACACGGATGACGCGGATGACACAGATTTAAAATATTTATGCATCAAACTTCATTTTATATCTTTTATCATTTTATCAGTTAAATTTGCGTGTAGCATTTCATATCCTTCCTTTCAAAAAGTTGAATTCTGTTTTTTTCTGTGTATATCCGTGTTATCTGTGTCATCAGTGTTCTATATAATTGGTTTTCTTCTTTAGTAAGTTTTCATTCCAATTATCCTTCCAAAGTTCATCAGGAAGATATCTCCCTATGGACCAGAACAGGAAAAATATCTTTTAATAAATCGAACTTACGTTAATTTAGTTTCATTATATTTGGAACTGTTAACTTAAAGTGCTTTGGGAATAAAAAGAAAATCATTACCCGTCCTGGAACAGATTGAAATACTGGATATTGGAGCTAAAGGGAAAGCCATTGCCAGGCAAAACGACATGGTAATCTTTGTTGCCAATGTGGTTCCCGGCGATATTGTAGATATCCAGGTTACCCGGAAAAAGAAAAATTACCTTGAAGGTATCCCGGTTACTTTTCATTCCTATTCGGAAAAAAGAGTAAAGGAATTTTGTGAGCATTTTGGAACATGTGGTGGCTGCAAGTGGCAGAACCTATCGTACGAAGATCAACTGTACTATAAACAAAAACAGGTTTTCGACCAGCTTCAGAGAATTGGAGGTTTGCCACCGGAAAAGCTTAAAATGATCCATCCTATCCTGCCTTCAGGAAAAACTACGAACTACAGGAATAAGCTTGAATTTACATTTTCAAACAAGTGTTGGTTGACAAAAGAGGAAATAGAATCAGGGAAAACAATAACAGATCAGCGTGCTCTTGGATTTCATATACCAACCATGTTGGATAAGGTCCTGGATATTAAAAAATGTTACCTGCAGGAAGATCCTTCAAACGATATCCGGCTTGCCATTAAAGAATATTCTATTAAAAAAAACCTAACCTATTACGATCCGAGAAATCATGAAGGCTTTCTGCGAAACCTGATTATCCGGACTTCCTTGACAGGTGAAATCATGGTTATTATTATCTTTTCTCATGAGGAAAAAAGGAAGAGAGAAGATCTGTTGAAATTTGTTTCCGGAGAATTCCCACAAATCACTTCGCTTTTTTACATAATCAATCCTAAGTTTAATGATACCATAACCGACCAGGAAGTTAAACTCTTTAAAGGTAAAGATCACATTTTTGAACAAATGGAGGATCTTGTTTTTAAAATCGGGCCGAAATCATTTTATCAAACCAATTCGGAGCAGGCATACCGGCTTTATAAAGTTGTACTGGAATACGCACAATTAACGGGCAAGGAAATGGTATACGACCTGTATACCGGTATTGGAACTATAGCCATTTATTTAGCCAAAAGTGCCAAACGGATAATTGGGATTGAACAAATACCTGAAGCCGTTGAGGATGCAAAAAACAATTGTGAATTGAATAAAACTAATAATGTCCGGTTTTTCACGGGAGACATAAAGGATATATTAACTCCTGATTTTGTTGCTAAAAACGGATTACCTGAAGTTGTTATTCTTGATCCTCCGAGGACAGGTATTCACAAAAAGGCAATCGTAAATATAAAAAAGGTAAATCCCTCACGAATTGTCTATGTCAGTTGTAATCCGGCTACCCAGGCAAGGGATATCAGCCTGCTTTCAGATCTTTATGAAGTCACACAGATCCAACCCGTCGACATGTTCCCCCATACGCACCATGTAGAGAATGTGGTAGCTTTAACTAAAGTACGACCCTGAAAGGGTCGAATAACAATAGCCCCGGGCAACGCCCGGGGTTATATTGCGACAAGAAATCCCGGTCCAACTGCCATCGTTCATCAGGGAATATTAGATCCATGGACCGGAACAGGAATGCTTCACGATAGTAGCATATGTATGAAAAAGCACCAAAAGGTAAAATAACAGATATTGTTAAAACCTATTCTTTAGGACAGGGTTTTTTAATCAATCTTCGATTATTTTATAGACCTTATCCTTGGTTCTCACTTTTTCGGGTACCTTCAAACCAATACTATTGCCTTTTTTTGCTTCTGTCACGGATTCATGCTCTATCTGTATCGAATCTACTGTTACCTCAAAATCTGTTGTATGCCCTTTAAAATGCAGATTATCACCTATAGATACCGTTTTATCCGTTATCTCCACAGCAGCCACTGACAGTTTGCTAAAGTAGTTGGAAACATAACCAATTTCTTTCTCTTTCATCGGTAAATTCTTTTCCTTTTGAATTAAAAATATTTAAAAATAATAGCTGATTTCTTTAAATATGTAAAAGTATAAAACTTATTTATGAAACTGATTGCAAATTAAGGAATTATCCGCTGTTAGACAAATAAATCATAATTAATGAGAGGTTTTCTTTCAATACACCTTAGACAAATGAGAATATACTCGTATCCCGACTTCAGCTCAGGGTAAATGAAAAACATAATAAGCTGCACATCTACAAACTTTACTTATTCCCTCCAATAACCATTAACCCATTCCCATTTATGGTAGGTATAATCGTATCTCCAATGACATTTTACCCAAATATCTTTGTATACTGGTTTTGAGGGTCGATTATTCGAAGGTTTATCGGGTGGTTTAGATGATAATTGCTTTTTAATAGAAATCATTTAGCAGGAGAAATACGGTTAAATTGCTGGAATATAAAGGTATAAAATTTTATAGCCCATTATTATTCCTTGTTTACATATTTGCTTACTTCTTTTAATTTTTCAGCTAAATACGACACCAAACATTTCTCAAAATATAGGTCTTGGTTATCGGGATAACGGTTGCGATAAGCCTCATTCAACCGGTGTACAGCTGCCCAGCCTATCCCTCTGCCTAGATGTCAGCGCCGGGCGACTAGGTCTCAGTCTGCGAACTTTATTGGGAAAGCGGCAGATCCTAGTTCCAGGTGTCGACGGCAAAGAGCCACGTAGCGTCAGGTTGCTTCTTAAAGATGCTCAGATAGTTGCCGTTATACCTGACCGGCTCTGGCACTCCCGCTACGGTCATTGTGATCGAATAGGTGCCCCTGACATACGCAACATCACCGGCGCCGTCGATGTCTAGGACATCCAAAACAAACTCAGTCGGGGCAGGTCCCGCCATCAAATCCTGGATAATCGCCTCGCGACCTTCTAGGGCGGGGGAGTTCGGAGGCATCATCACTGCATCTTCAGTCCACAAACCCGTCCATGCATTCAGGTCTTTTGTCAGCATTGCCTGGACATATTTCTGGATGATGTCCTCAATCGCCCCGATGTCGTAATCGGATAGTGGACCAGCTTCCTGTGCGGGTGGCTGACAGGCCGTGCTCGTCAGCGCCAACAGTGCGCAAACGATTAGTGTTTTGCCTGATCTCATAAAAACTTCAAAATTAGTCTTAGTTTAATTATATATATGTGCTCCAGCAGAATGAACAACTCGCCATGTATCATCAAATTTCTTAAAAACATATAACCATGAACCTTTTGCATTTATTGTATCACCTGATTCCATTGTCATGCTCCAACTATATTCCATTGTATATGAAACAGCATCTTTAGCGAGCACATAAATATGTGGTTTCTTTTTTTCAATGTTATTTACTTTTGTAGTTTTAGGTATAACATCTTTCAATTGAGCAGCATACTTTTCATATCCAACTACTAATGATCCATCACCCGCGAAGACAAATCCTTCTGTATCGGCCCAGAAATCAAGCATCCTGGCAAGATCGAGCTGTTTGATAGCGTCTAAATAGTCAACAACCCTTGCCTCAACTTCTTCAGCAATAGCGGTTTTCTTTTGCTCAGTCATTATCTGAGTGGATTTTTGATTACATCCTTGAGAAATAATTACACAAGCAGCGAATAGTAGAGTATAGCGTCTCATGATATCCTCCTATAATTAACTAAAATATTTACGCGCATAACGGCCATATTTGAGCAGCCGCCAGAATTATACAAATTACTCCTGTTAGTTCGCCAAACTTTTATAAGACCACAAAATTCAAATATTTCATTAACTTGAGGCGGTCTGTCTCGAAATAATTGTTAGACGCATCTTCTTGGATGCCTTGCGGTATATCTGCCATGACTTCTGCTCACTCCATAGCTCAATTGTTTGTATTAAAAATATGGTGAGTTACTTTCCAAGAACCCGCCTCTTTGCGAAGGATGTCTATGTACTTCCGATCCAACTTAATAGACTCACCTCCACTTTTTGGCGTAATGGTCGCTATACCGCTGTACCTGTGAAAGGCCCAATCACCCAAAACTTGGATTTCATTCGACTGCCATGGGTTAAACTGGAATTTGTAGTTCTCAAAAAAGTTGGTTATGAAAGACCGGATCTTAGCCGTGCCCACAACCGCTGGTTGGCCAGAGTACATCATTACGGCTTCTTCTGATAAATGGTTCATATAACCTTCTACATCCCCTGACTCAGATACCACGATAAGACCTTTGAATACTGCCATTACGGCCTCTCGCTCGGCCTCTACATCGATAGAGCTTTTCTTAGAGACCTGACCACAGGCCATAATGATTATGAGGACCAACATCAAACCCAACTGACTGGAAGCTTTCATTGAATTTTCCTCCATTTTATTGCGTATAACATTATATTCTACCGCAAATTACCATATAATACTCATATATCCAAGTAAAAACGGATTCCATATAATACTCCTTTTTTAATAAATATAATATCCGGAGTCCGTTTGATACTCCTGGTGATTTGCAATTATTAACTCAAAGTCAAATAAAAAACAATTATTCATTCCAGCCCATTAGATTTTTCATACAACAGAATCCAATAGTTATACATTTTTTATAACTCTATATTTCAAAATTTTTTTGAAAAATTTTTTTGCACTTCATATAAATAAACGCTGTGACCACCTTTATCAAACCACCCCCTATGCAAATGCGGGGAAAACTCCCTAGCGGTTCTATTTATTAATTTAAAATTACAATTATGGTAACAATTATCGGACATGAAAAAAGGAAAAACGCTGAAGATCATGACTTCAATGTCCTTATCCTTCAGGGAGATGTTGTACCTGTCATTTCAGGTGGTACAGGCAAACCTTATTTAACTGCAAGGAAAACATCAGTGCCTTGTACGTTTGATGACAAAACAGCCAAGAAATTAGTTGGGAAGGCACTTCAAGGAAGGATTGATCGAATCGAGTGTGATGTAACCTTTAAAAACGACTATACCATGAAAACAACATATTTTAATAATTGTCAAACCATTAATGAGGTTAAAAAGTTATATAAAAATTTAGCCTTACAGTATCACCCGGATCGACCTGGTGGAAATACCATTATCATGCAAATGATTAATGCTGAAGATGAAAGTATAATCGATGATCCGGTATTTAAGTTTAACGAACAATCGTATGAAGAAAAAAATGACTATTTTAAGTTCCCTGATATCATTAACCAGATCATTCACTTTGATATCACCATTGAAATCTGTGGTAATTGGATATGGTTAAGTGGTAATACCAGGAAATACTGTAAACAAATAAAAGACATAGGGTTCTTCTATGCTCCCAAGAAAAAGATGTGGTATTGGAGGCCAAAGGATTACAAAAGTGCCAATCGTAAGCCAAGGAGCATGGAATACATTCGTTTC
>DAOVQI010000176.1 GCA_030628785.1 Bacteroidota bacterium | reverse complement strand
GATAACGAGAATTACTCTTCAAGTAATCTCCCGTTATCAACAGTAAATCATATTAACTATAAAAATAGAACTAAAAGTAATAACAAAAAGGTCAACGTTATTTAGGCATTAACCAACCGTAACTCGTAACCTGCAACTTGTAACTTGTAACCTATATTAATTAGTCAGGATACGAACTGAAGCCTGCTCGGCTTGCTTGACGGGTCGTAGCCCGACAGGTTGATTTTCAGAAATTGATGCGGTAGAGAAACATTGGGAAGAATCCCATTTGGTAATTAAACTTAACCTCATTTGTTGTGGCATCGTAATATTGGTTAAAAATATTCTGCCGGTTTGCGATGTTTTGCAGGTCCATTGCCCATTCCTGCGACATTTTTCGCTGATTTAACCTGAAGCTGATCCTTGAATCCAGTCTGAAATAAGGATCGGAACGTTTTTCAAAAGCATTGGTAAAATCGTAAACTGCCCATCCCTCGATCTCCGATTGTTCTTTATCAATTAGTAAAAACCGTTTTCCGCCTGCATTGACCACTTTAAGATCAAAAGACAGTAGTCCTTTTTTCCCCAACTTAAATTCATACCCTGCCAGGGCGTTTACCACATAGTTTCCGTTAAACTGGGTGTTGCGTTCGATACCGTCCAGCGATTTATATTTTGAGTCGAAGATCGACGCTGTCAATAAGGCGTAATAATGGTTACTGAAAAATTTCTCCAGGGTAAATTCCAAACCCATATTCTTGCCCGTACCTTCGTTTACCAATGAGTCCATGCGTGCCTGGTGAAAACTTGCGCCGTAATTTAACATGGAATACGGAGTAGGATTGGATTCAACTGGCACATCGAACAAATATTGGTAATAGGTTTCAATTTTTAAACGGAAGTTTGTTGCCAGAAGATTATCATATGCCAACACCCACTGATGGCTCTTGGTAGGCTTTAGTTCCGTATTGGTTTGGACGTATGAACCACCGGGTAAAAGCGACTCGGTATAATATACAATAAGTGGTTGTATCTGACTGTGTAACCCATAACCAAAACTAAACGATTGCTGTTTGGCTACATTCCATTTTACACTGAACCGGGGTTCCAGTGCCCCGGTATTATTATTAGTAAGGATCTGATAATGCAAACCTCCGTAAATTGAAACCCGGTCGTTAAAATGATGTTGCCATTGTCCGAAAGCCTGAATAAGAAAAATCCACTTCTTCCGGGTATTGGTCATTACCATGTAATTATTAAATGGCAGATCGTTGTATTCTTCTAAATATACACTGTCAACATAGTCGATTGAGAAACCATCGAAAATGACACCCAGATCGAAGTTGTTTCTTTTATTGATCTTCTTTTTCAATTTTGTGCCAAAAGAATACCTGAACTCAGCATTTTCCTCTAAATAGAAGAGTTTTTCTGTTCCTGTATCAATATTAGTAGAATCGATTTTATTTTTAACCTGCATTCCGGCTACAGAGACAAATGATTTAACCCAGGTTTTATCGTTGATATAATATAGATTCGATAAAGTTATGACCCCCATATCCGTGCCACTGCGTGTATTTAGTCCGACCGGATTATCATAGGTTCCTTCATACTCCTCATCCTGTAAAAATTCAATGTAGCTTTTTCCGCCAATACCGGTAAAAGTAAAACGTCCTGCTTTTTTGGTTGGAAGATTCAGTTTAAAAGACAGATCCTGGTATTCGGGTACAGCTCCTTCCGCAACCTTAAATCCAATTGCATTCATAACTGACAATGTAGAATACCTGTAATTTACCAGATATGACCCTAAATGATTTTTTGAGAAGGGCCCTTCAGCCCCAAACTCAAAACCATTAAATCCGATCTGACCGACATATTCACGTTTTTCATTGTTCCCGTTTCGCATATTCAGATCAAAGACGCCCGAGAGGGCATTTCCAAATTCAGCCGGGAAGGCTCCTGTATAGAAATCAGAATTTGTCAGCAGGTTATTGTTCAGCATGCTTATTGGCCCCCCGGTACTGCCCATTGCTCCAAAATGATTCGGGTTGGGAATATTAATCCCATCCAGTCGCCAGAGAAGGCCGGTAGGTGCATTACCACGAATAACAATATCGTTGCGTTGGTCGCCGGCAGAAAGTACGCCTGCAAAATTTTGTGCCATTCGGGAAGGATCGCCTAAGCCACCGGCATAGCGTTCGGTTTCTTCAATGGTGAATGAGCGGGCACTAACGAAAGCCATTTCATTGATGGGGCGGTCCTTACGGGCAAAGGCTTTTACCATCACCTCTTCCAGTTCTTCGATGTTCTCTTCCAGCTTCAGATCCAAAAACAATTCTTTACCGGATTTGAGAATGGCGTTCCGGATAAATGCCGGTTTGTAACCGATAAATGAAACCTTAATGCTTACACGGCCGACAGAGACATTTTCAATCCTGAACAAACCGTCCCTGTCAGTGGTTGTGCCGATCATGGGATCAGTATCCAGCACAATGATGTTTGCCCCGGGGATTGGTGTTTTAATTACAGCATCAACAACCACTCCCCGTATGGTTTGGGTGAAATCCTGGGGGGAAGCATGTATTAAAAAAAATAATTCAAAAAGGATAAAAAGGTAAAATCGTTGTTGATTCATTATTAAATCGATTCAATTACCAATTTAAGCCGGTCAAAATCTTCCTGTGATTGTTTTTTCATACCTGATTTCATGTACGGTATCAAGAACCTCCGGAAAACGCCCTTTCCCCGGACCACGTTGGTTGAAACAATTTCAGTGTTAATGCCTTTTCCGATAAATTCGATTCGGCTATTCACTTTCATCATTTTGTTTTCGAGGGTGAATTCAAATAATTTATTCCAATTAAAATCTATGATTTCCTGGATCGTTACTATTTTCTTGCCATTTCTTTCAAACGTTAATCGTAATTTGCTACCCGGAGTACCCGGCATACCGCTCAGGTATTCAAGCTTTTCAAATCCAGCGAGCCACTCGCTCATTTTACCGGCGTCGATGAATGTAAAAAAGGCCTTATCCGCCGGCCTGGAAACTTCAACACGAGTTTCGTAAGTTATTTTGGGGAAAAGAAAACCGTTAAGAATAAAAAGGGAAATGAGGAATAGCAAGGATATGGCGAATCGTTTTATGGATTTCATTGGGATACTTTTTTGATTATAGTTAGAAATTAGTATTTAAATATGCGAATAAATTTTATAATAAGCTAACTTATTGGACAGTACAATAATTAAGGTTTTGCTGTTTCGGTCCATGAAGCTGTTTCCCGCTGATGAACGAAGGTAGTTGTACCGATTTTTTTGTTGCAACTATACCCCAGGCTCCGCCTGGGGCTATTATTGTTGGACCCTTCCAGGGTCATACTTTTGCAAAGGTACTTACATGATGTCAGGTGTTTCCACCTGACATTGAATACTGGAGTAATTAAAATATTGCCATATCATTATCTGTCGGATGGAAACATCCGACAGCATCGTAATCCGCTAAGCGGATATCGAACTCACGTTAATTAAGGTTTTACTGTTTCGGTCCATGTAGCGATTTCCTGCTGGTAAACGAAGGTGGTTGGATTGGTTTCTTTTCCAACCACCTCCCCCTCCCTTTGGTCGGATACTCCTCCTTGTCTAAGGAGGAGAATTGGGGATTAATACATTAAAAACAATTAGTGGTAAAAATCGGAACATAGAACATTGAGCAGAGAACCAGGAACAAATTCGTCAGACTAGGTTTTTCAGAACAAAACCACCGACAGGGATTGAAACCGCTGTCGGGGTTTTTTATTATATTCGTCGAACTGAAGCCTGCCCGGCTAGCCTTTAGTCATCAACCACCCCGTCCCCCGTAGGGATGCCTGTGGCACTGGCCAAGAGGGGAATTTAATAATGATAATAAAAAACTGACTAGTTTTTGGTATTCCAGATTTCCCAGGATCTTTCGGCCTGAAGTTCCAGCATTCTTAAACCGTTGATGATCACAGCTCCCTTTTCTTTTCCCAGTTTCAGGAATGTTGTTTGTTCAGGGTTGTAGACCAGATCGTATAAAATATGATCTGGAGTAAGGGATTCATATGGAAGTGCAGGAAAAGACCGGGTATCAGGATACATCCCCAGAGGAGTGGTATTGATAATAATCAGATATTCGGACATCAGAATGTTATCGATTGTATTATATGCTATATGATTTTTCTCAGATGGGTTACGGGAAACAAAGAGGTATGTAGTATTTAGCTTATCAAGGGCAAAAGCCACTGCTTTTGATGCCCCCCCGGTTCCCAGGATAAGGGCTTTTTGATGCACGGAACCTAATAATGGTTTTAAGGAATTTTGAAAACCATAAACATCCGTATTATATCCGGCGATCAACTTCTTATCTTTTGTTTCAAAAATTTTTATGGTATTGACGGCGTCAATTATTTTTGCTTCGCCGTGTACCTCATCGAGATATTGGATAACTGATTCTTTGTAGGGTATAGTAACATTCAGGCCTGCAAGACCAGGGGATTCTCTGATCAATGCCGGCAATAGATCGATGGAGGATATAGGGAAGTTTTCATAGGAAACCTCCGTAATATTTTCACGTATGAATTTCTCAGAAAAATATTTTTTTGAGAAGGAATGTGAGAGTGGATAACCTATCAACCCATACTTTTTCATAATGACGGTTAGAGATATGGAATTATGTTTAATTGAGTTTTTGTGCGATATTATATAAACAAAGCATCAAAAAACAAAATTCAAACTATTTACCCTGTGAAATACTGCTTTGCAATTTCACAGGGCAGGTAAAATTCAAATTTCAAAATATCAATTTCCAATATTGTTTGGTTTTTTGGATTTTAGGTCATTGATTATTATTTGCTATTTGAAATTTGTCATTTGTTATTTTATTCCTTTCCCTTGGCAAATTTTTCAATAAGCCAGATGGAAAATATTCCAATTATCAAGAGAAAAATTGCAATAGCCACTTCCTGGTTAAACGATTCAGGAAAATATTTCTCATATCCCTGAATGATCATGTCGCCGTTTTTTTTCAATAAGAGGTTACCGGCTTCATCGGTCAGAAACACTTCTTTTTTCCACGGCCACAAAATGCTGAGTGATCCTAAAATAAATCCGGTTAACAGCGCGATGGTTTCGTTTTTAAACTTCTGAAAAATCCATGAAAGCAAATGGGAAAAGGCTAATAAGCCAAATCCTGCTCCCAGAACAACAGGAACAAGGATTTTCAGATCGAAATTATTAACTGCGTAAATAAACACCAGATTATAATTTCCCATCAGGATCAGCACAAACGATCCTGAAAGCCCGGGAAGGATCATACTGCATACAGCAACGATCCCACAAATAAACAGGTAATAAATAGCTCTGTTTTCTGTTGCCGGATTCAGTATGGAAATAAAAATGGCTATTCCTGTCCCAACGATAAAAGTTACGACAACGGGTATGTTAACTTTATCGATGGTTTTACCGACAAAATAGACCGATGCCAGTATAAGTCCGAAGAAATAGGCCCATATATAAACCGGATAGTGCTCAAATAAGTAACTAAGTATCCTGGCCAGGGTAAGAATACTAAAAATAACTCCAAGGAAAACGGTGATTAGAAAATTCAGGTTAACATGTTTGGAGAACTCTTTGAATTTACCGGCAAACAAAAGCTTGATCGCCTTAATATCAAAGGATTTAATTGAATGGATCAGTTTTTCGAAGATACCCGTGATAAGGGCAATTGTTCCTCCCGATACTCCGGGTATAACATTGGCTGCACCTATTCCGATACCTTTTAAAAATAAGGCAATGTATTCCTTCATTTATTATTTTTTCATTTCTTCCGGAAGGAATTCAAAAAAAGTATCACCACGCAGTCCCAGTCGTAATGCCTCAAGGGATACTACTTCTGTGGGAGCAATATTTCCAAGGTTGACATTCGCGCCAAGCAATTTAATAAACCATACCTGTTGTCCTTTATTGGGAGCTTCCCACAGAACATTTTCTATCTTAACATGCTTAATGATATCGTTGATAAGCTCAATATTAGCTGATCCATCAGGATTGTATATTCCTATCGTACCGCTTTCGCGTGCTTCGGCTATCACTTTCCAGGCACCCGCTTCCAGTTCGGTTTTCATCATAGATACCCACATATCCGGAGGAAAAACAACATCGGCCTGTTTTGAGCCTACTTCGGACAGGACGGTTACCTGTTCGGAAAGTTTTTTAACGTATTCGAGTTTTTCAGGATGAGGAATAATCATAGAACCATCTGATATTTCAGCCAGGTCAAGATTAAACTTATCGATCATACGCCTGTAATCATCAAATAATCCACGTAAAATAAATGCTTCAAACAATGTTCCGCCAAAATATGGACGCAAATTTCCTTCCCTGTAAACCTTGATCTTCTCTTTAAGGTTTTTAGTAAACAACGCGGTTCCAAAACCGAATTTTACAACGTCGGTAAATTCGCTGCCCGAAGAAACAAAGTTTTCCGCTTCTCTCAAGCTTAATCCTTTATCCATCATCATGGTAATTCCTTGGTTGCGGGGTTTTTTTTCTCTTTCTGGCAAGTACGGAATGTCAAAATTCATTTTTAATCGTTTTTAAAATGCTTCAATGTTTCTTTTATCTTTTTATCGGATCTCCCTTCCGGGTATAGTTTAAAAAATTCGTTATGCTGGTCATAGTCTAAGGAAAGAGCTTCATTAAGATTAGTAAAACCCAGTTCAGAATCACCGGTCATGAAACAATAAGCTGCCAGGTGATAATAAATTACCG
>DAOVQI010000167.1 GCA_030628785.1 Bacteroidota bacterium | reverse complement strand
TATTGTAACGGGAGAAACCCGGCGATATTTTTCAATCTCAGTATTGAAATTACCTGCATCTCCCAGCAATTCATAGAAGGCCAAATTCATTGCTTTATTCAATACATTGGTCATGCTGAAAATCATTGTGGATTCAACCTTATTTTTTACTTTGTTTAATTCATGGTCTTTCACCCATTCTGTTTTTAGTTTGTCCAACTCCTCATCGATTGCATCTTCAGCCGTTTTCATTGTAATCTTTTTCATCAGGTTGCCGGAAACAACCAGTAAGCCTGGGTCAATATCGCAGGTAACATAAGCATTGATTTCACTAAAAAACTTCTTTTTCTGAACCAGTTGTTGGTATAGGCGTGATGACTTCCCGTTAGCCAGTATATCAGAAATCAGGTCCACTGCATAAAAATCTTCATGATTTCGGGAACACATATGATATGTTTTAAATATGGCATCAAACGGAACGTCCCGCTCAACCTCTGATTTTCTTTCCTGCTTTTGGACGGGTTCGCTTGATAATTCTCTTTCAGGAACATTCCGGGCATCGATAGGTGAAAACCACTTTTCGGCTAAATCAATAACCTGTTGTTTATCAATATTTCCGGCAATAACCAGGATCGCATTATTGGGAGCATAATGCTGAAAGAAGAATTTTTTCACATTTTCGAGAGTAGCATTTTGAATGTGGCTTATCTCTTTACCGATGGTCGCCCATTGATAGGGGTGCATTTTATAGGCCAGGGGCCGCAAAATTAACCATACATCCCCGTATGGCTGGTTTAAATATCTTTGTTTATACTCTTCAATCACCACATTTTTTTGGATATCAAGACTTTTCCGGGAAAAATCCAGGCATAACATTCTGTCGGATTCGAGCCAAAATCCGGTTTCAATATTTTCTACCGGAAGGGTTAGATAGTAGTTCGTGATATCATTATTTGTAAAAGCATTATTCTCCCCTCCAATATTCTGTAATGGTTTGTCATAGTTTGGAATATTAACAGAACCGCCAAACATCAGATGTTCAAACAGATGAGCGAAACCCGTTTTGTCAGGCTGTTCGTCTTTTGCACCGACATCATACAACAAATTCATAGCAACCATGGGTGTGGTTTCATCCATGTGAACAATAACCCTGAGGCCGTTTTCAAGAGTAAACCTGTCGAAATCTATCATTTAGTTAGTTATTCGGGACCATTAACAAGTAAAAAGATAAAAGTAAAAAGATAAAAGTAAAAAGATAAAAGTAAAAAGCAAAGCGCTGGGTGCGTGGCGCGAAGAGCATGGCGCATGGGGAATAATGAATATTGAGAATTGGGGATTCAGTAGCAGGAACAAGTAAGTAGTAATTAGTAAGTAGTATGTAGTTGGCGAAGAGGCGAAATGTAGAGATGAATTGTATTCGGATGGGGAGAGACCTGCCAGGGTTTTCCCGAAGGGATGCCTGTGGCAGGAGAACCTGGCAGTGTCTGTGAAGAAATGAGGCTAAGATTAAGATTAATAAAAAAACGAATTTGACCCAAAGGGATGCCCTTGGCACGAGGAGCGTAGCGACGCGGCAAACTGTTTATTTTACACTGAGATGATTGATAAAGCTACTCTTAAACATTACGGTAATCCGTGAAAGATTGCTTCACTCCGTTCGCAATTATTCAGTGCATTTTCAATGGCTAAAAAAGGATATGTTTACATAGCTGCAAATCTAAACAACAGCGTTCTTAATACAGGGGTAACAAACTGCCTAAGAAATCAACTGATACTAAGAACTACAAACCACACACAAACCACAACTACAAACTAAAAACTAAAAACCACAAACCAGAAACTATTTTTATTTTTTTCATTTCCGAATTTTTACGGATATGCTATCTTTGTCCACTTATGAAACGGACACGGATAATTATAAAAATTTTTAAATGGAGAATTAAACACATTAGGGATAGGCAATTTATCCTGATACTCAGTGTGATTATTGGGTTAGCTTCAGGTTTTGCTGCCGTTATTATTAAGAAGCTTGTTCATCTCATTCAATCGTTGTTAACATCGGGTTTTGCCAGGGAGGAATTTAATTACTTGTATTTTATTTTTCCAACCGTCGGGATTCTGATTACCGTAATATTTGTCAAATTCATACTAAGGCAGCGAGTTGGTCATGGGATTCCAAGTGTACTTCATGCTATTTCAAAAACAAACGGGAAGCTAAAATCACATAATTTATACTCTTCTATTATAACGAGCGCTCTAACCGTTGGTTTTGGGGGATCCGTCGGGCTGGAAGGACCTACAGTAGCAACAGGAGCAGCGATCGGCTCCAATCTTGGAAAATTACTGCGGCTTAATTATAAGCAAATTCTCACCTTGCTGGGTTGTGCATCAGCCGGAGCAATGGCAGCCATTTTTAAAGCGCCTATTGCAGCCATTGTATTTGCCCTTGAAGTGATCATGTTAAACCTTTCTATGGCTTCTTTAGTACCTCTGCTGATCGCTTCGGTTACGGGAGCCTTGACTTCGTATTTTTTCATGGGGCAGGATGTACTGTACACTTTTCAGTTGAAAGAGGCATTTTTTATGAAGGACATCCCTTTTTATATCGCTCTGGGAATATTTACCGGATTGGTATCGGTTTATTTTACAAGGGTTTACATGTTTATTACCGAAACTTTCGAAAAAATAAAATCCTGGCATAACAAGCTTTTGATTGGAGGCCTTACTTTGGGCGTTTTGATCTTCTTTCTCCCTTCACTTTATGGAGAAGGATATAACGGAATTAATAGTTGTCTTAATGGAGACTACTCCTATTTATTTAATAATTCTTTTTATTATGAATACCAGGACAACATTATAGCAGTGTTTATTGTCCTCGTGGCTATTCTTTTGTTTAAAGTAGTTGCAACATCCGTCACATTTGGAAGCGGGGGAGTTGGAGGAATGTTTGCTCCCACATTATTTTTAGGTGCAAACGCAGGCTTGTTATTTGCAAAGGTTCTCAATCAAGCAGGCTTTACAGTCTCGGCAACTAACTTTGCTTTAGTGGGAATGGCTGGTATGCTTTCCGGGATTATTCATGCTCCCCTGACTTCAATTTTTTTGATTGCAGAAATTACGAATGGTTATGGGTTGTTTATGCCGCTTATGATCACAGCTACTATTTCATATGCAACCATTAAAATCTTTGAATCCAATTCAGTATATACCATCCAGTTGGCTAAAAGAGGAGAACTGATCACCCATGATGCCGACCGGGCTGCACTTTCTCTCATGAAAGTGGATAAGTTAATTGAAAAAAACTTCAATACCATAAAACCTGATGCCACTCTTGGCGATCTGGTAAAAGTTATTTCAGTATCCAGCCGCAATATCTTTCCGGTTGTTGATGATGATAATATATTGCTTGGTGTTGTATGGGTAAATGATATACGGCACATTGTATTTAAAACCGAATTGTATGATACCACATATGTAAGGGATCTGATGTTTATGCCAACCCCTCATGTATCGCCCGATGAATCGATGGAGGATATTGCCAGGAAATTCCAGACATCTTCACATTATAACCTGCCTGTTTTACAAGATGGAAAGTACCTTGGTTTTGTTTCCCGCGCCAATGTATTCTCTACCTACAGGACGATGATCCGGAATTTTACGGAGGAATGAGAAGATATGTATTACATTTGCGCTTATTATGAAGAGGCCTAAATTCATAGGGAAATTCCTGGTTTGGCGGGGCGAACATATTACTGAGCGCCAATTCATTTATATTTTAAGTTTTTTTATTGGCTTGATAAGTGGATTGGCAGCAGTGGTACTTAAAAACACTATTCATTATACCCATGAATTTCTGACAAGGGGATTTGATATCGAATCGGAAAGTTATTGGTACCTGGCTTATCCTGTTGTGGGGATTTTCCTGACCATACTGTTTATACGATATTTTGTGAAAGATAATATCCGGCATGGAGTAGCCCGGATTTTATATGCCATCTCGAAAAAGAATAGTATTATAAAGCCCCATAATAATTATTCTTCCATCATCGCCAGTACCCTTACCATTGGATTTGGAGGGTCGGTCGGAGCTGAAGCACCTATTGTTCTTACCGGCGCATCCATTGGTTCCTCCGTTGGAAGGTTGCTTAGGTTAAACTATAAATCCACTACCTTACTTGTCGGGTGTGGAGCTGCCGGGGCAATAGCAGGGATATTCAAAGCACCTATTGCAGGACTGATTTTTACGCTTGAAGTATTGATGCTCGATCTTACCATTGCATCCATTGTTCCTTTATTAATTTCAGCGGTAACGGGAGCTACAGTTGCTTATTTCCTGATGGGAAAGGAGGTTTTGTTTTCATTTGATCTGGCGGAATCTTTTATGCTAAACAATATCCCGTTCTTTATCCTCCTGGGAGTTATCTGCGGATTGATTTCCCTCTATTTTACCAAAGCAGCGATGTTTATTGAAACCAGGTTTGAAAAGATCTCATCCCCTGTATGGAAATTAATCCTGGGTGGGGGGGTACTAAGTTTACTCATTTTTATTTTTCCTACTCTTTATGGGGAAGGTTACGTTACAATTACTTCATTGCTACATGGGGATGTCTCATATGTAGTTGAGAACAGTTTCTTTTATTTCCTGAAAGATAACTATTGGTTGTTCATCGGTTATCTCATTCTGATCCTGATTTTTAAGGCAGTAGCCATGTCGGCAACAAACGGAACCGGTGGTATCGGTGGTGTTTTTGCTCCCACTCTGTTTATGGGAGGAATTACCGGGTTTATTGTTGCCAGGGTAATAAACGGACTAAATTGGGTTCATCTGCCGGAGAGTAATTTTGCCCTGGTTGGAATGGCTGGTTTAATGGCCGGAGTGATGCACGCACCCCTGACAGCCATATTTTTAATAGCAGAGATCACCGGAGGGTATAGTTTGCTCATTCCCTTAATTATAACCGCAACATTTTCTTTCATTACCATCATGTATTTTGAACCACATTCAATCTACACCAAACGACTTGCAAAACGGGGTGAGTTGATCACTCATCACAAGGATAAAGCCGTATTGACACTTATGAATTGGAAAAAAGAAATCGAAAAGGACCTGAAAACCATTCATCCCGATGCCACACTCAGGGAATTAGTGAAGATTATTTCCAGGTCAAAACGAAATATTTTTCCGGTAGTAGACGATGAAAATATGCTGCTTGGGGTAGTCCTTCTGGACAATGTACGGGATATTATGTTCAACCACGAAATGTATGACTTGACTTTTGTCAGGGACCTCATGATCACTCCTCCCAGTTATGTTTCTTCGACTGATAATATGGAAACGGTAATGCAAAAATTCAGTGAATCAGGAGTCTGGAATTTGCCAGTAATCGATAATGGCAAGTATGTGGGTTTTATCTCTAAATCCCGGATATTTACAGCTTACCGTAAGGTATTGGTACAGGTTTCGGATTACTAAAATGGTTTATGGTTTGTAGTTTGTAGCCTGCCCCGTGAAATGCGACGCTTGCCCTGTGAAATTTGAGATACGAAAACATTTCACCAGGGAAGGAGCATATTTCACTGGGGTTTGTGGTTCCTGGTTTTAATTCTGACATTTCTGGTTTCTGGGTGCAGTTACGGGTTTACTCGCTCCCATTTACCCCGTGAAATAATGCTTCGCATTAAATCTACGATTTATTTCACAGGGCAGGTCCTTCCCACTACCTGCTCGTGAAGTTTGGTTTCCACTTCGTTCCAACCAAACGTTCGGGACTGCCTGCTTTCCCCTGCCTACTGGTTCCCGGTTTATTAATATATTAGTACCAAATTCTCCTCCTTGGAAAGGAGGAGTACCCGACCGAAGGGAGGGGGAGGTGGTTGATACAGATTAGCATAAAAAAAAGCTGCCCCTTAAATAAAAGGACAACTTCTTTCCCACTTCTTTTCGTGTATTATGTCATATGTTTAAAATTAAGACCGTAAAGGATGATGAATAGAATCGGGAAGATTGCAGAAAGAGCAGCAAAAAATCCGCCAAACATTCCGCCACCGATTAAAATAAATCCAAAGATTACAGGAGCGATTTCAGCAGGAACATAAATGTAGTAACCTATTTTCTTCAGGCTCCACATCATAATTACTCCTACTAATACAACTAATGCACAAATAAGGTTTATTGCGCTTAGTGTTGAAGCGTACCTGACGGCATTTGATACCTGTTCCATTTCAGGGACATCCTGTACTCCTTCAATAGATTCTGTAGCTTCCATAAGTATGGATCCTGCTTTACCTGCAAGCAATCCTACTAAACTAGAAATAACAACTATACCTACACCAATAAAACTCAGGATACAGAGTACGGTTAGAAAAGTTGGTCTTTCTTTTTTTGCCGGTTCTTGTTGTTCAACATTCTCAGCTTGTTTTTCTTCCATAGGTTCGGTTTTTTGTTCTTCCATAATGTAAAGATTAGATTAGTTATTTAAATTAAATTAAGGATGTTTTTTTCAAATTAACAAATTTTGTTTAACTTATTTTATCAATAAATTTTTACAAGAGTTATTAAGTTATTCGTTATTAGTTAATTGAATTTATTTCTGTATTTAAACAGCTGTTTGATTTTTTAAACAAGAAGATTATTTTTTAACATTTATGTTGCTATCCAAAGACAAAACCATCGGTGTTCTTTTTCAAGTAATTAGAGTTATGCTATTTATCAATTAATTATTCCAACGGGGTAAACATGGCAGGCCGAGAACCGAGAACCGAGAACTGAAAACTAAGACCCCGCAACCCGAAAAAAGATTGTATTTAAATCCTTTCCTAATTTCTGCCGAAAGATTTATCTTTAAGCTCATTTAAAAATAATAATATTTAGCTAACATGAAAAAGGATAAACAAATTTTTGACATAATTGAAAAAGAATATCAGCGGCAGCTTAATGGAATAGAATTGATTGCATCTGAAAATTTTGT
>DAOVQI010000114.1 GCA_030628785.1 Bacteroidota bacterium | reverse complement strand
TCTAACAATAAAAGGAGAAATTGATCCTGAAGCAACCAGGGAATTTACGTTCTTTCTGACATGGCATTTTCCTAACCGTTATGCATGGGCAAATGAAAAGTTAGGAAATTATTACACCACTCAGTACACAGATGCCTGGGATGTAATTCAAAAAACAATCTCAGAACTTCCTGCTCTTGAAGAGAAAACCATTGAGTTTGTTACAGCTTTCCTTGAAACCGATCTACCTGATGTTGTAAAGGAATCGGCTCTTTTTAATATCAGTACCTTAAGAACTCAAACCTGTTTCCGCACGGATGATGGAAATTTTTATGGCTGGGAAGGATGCATGGATACCCGGGGAAGTTGTTATGGTTCGTGCACACATGTCTGGAATTATGAACAGGCAATACCATTTTTATTTGGAGATCTTGCAAGAAAAATGCGGCAGGTAGAATTTGGAAGCGCTACTAATGATTTTGGACTGATGAGCTTCCGTGTCAGGTTACCGCTTAAAAATGCACAGGAAATGGGCATTGCTGCTGCCGATGGGCAAATGGGTACCATAATGAAAATGTACCGTGACTGGCAGCTTTCAGGAGATGATAAATTTCTTGCAAGACTTTGGCCTAATGTAAGAAAGGCGTTGGAATTCTGCTGGATACCCGGTGGATGGGATGCAGATAAGGACGGTGTGATGGAAGGAACCCAGCACAATACCATGGACGTTGAGTATTTTGGCCCAAACCCGCAAATGGGGATCTGGTATCTGGGAGCTTTGCGTGCTGCCGAGGAAATGGCAATTTATATGAAGGACAAATCGTTTGCGAAAACCTGCAAAGGCCTTTTTGAAAATGGCAGGACATGGATTGATGAAAACCTGTTCAACGGAGAGTACTATGAACAGGAAATCCGGCCCCCAATGGATAGATCGAATGTTGCCCCAAGTCTTATAGCAGGCATGGGCGCCAAAGATATGACCACCCCCGATTACCAGTTGGGTAAAGGTTGCCTGGTCGATCAACTGGTAGGACAATATATGGCTCATATCTGTAATTTGGGATACATGGTAAAACCTCAGAATGTCAAAATCACACTGAGGAGCATTATGAAATATAATTACAGGGAATCCATGTTTAATCATTTTAATAAGATGCGGTCTTATGCTTTGGGGGATGAACCGGCATTGCTGATGGCAAGTTATCCAACAGAAAGAACAAAAGTTCCATTTCCTTATTATTCAGAGGTGATGACAGGGTTTGAGTACACGGCGGCAATAGGAATGCTTTATGAAGGGCAAATCCAGAATGGTTTAAAGTGCATAAGGAATATCAGAGACAGATATGACGGCTGTAAACGTAGTCCATTTAATGAAGCGGAGTGTGGTCATCACTACGCGAGGGCTATGGCAAGCTGGGCGGAAGTACTTGCTTTAACAGGGTTTCACTATTCGGCGGTAAATCATACAATCGAGTTTAAAGCATTGAAAGGAACATATTTCTGGGCGAACGGATGTGCATACGGAACGGTGAAATTAAGGGATCGGGGATATGCAAAACAGATTGAGTTTAAAGTGTTAAATGGTTCCATAGCTTTCAGGGAGTTCCATCTGAAGGGATATGGAATTCATAAATTTAAAGAGTTACAACAACTAAAGCAAGGTGATAGAATTTCCGTTGAAATTTTTAGAAAAAGCTAAGATACTCGTCTGACGACTTGGAGTCGTCCGACGAGTAAAACCGTAGAACGACCCTGCCTGACGGTAGGCGGGTCTCCGAGTTGTTTTTTATAACAAGCATTCTTAAGGAATAAACCCTAAGGGTTTCGAAAAACCCTTAGGGTTTTGTGCTGAGGACATCCCTTCTCTCGTAGATATCCCTTTGGGAGGGGAAAACCCTTAGGGTATTACGGTACCCTCTACCAATAACTGTCGAACAGATGGAAGCCTTCGAAGAAGCCTGAAAGGCTTCAACAACAATAGCCAGGGGCGAAGCCCCTGGTGACAAGGCAGATAGCAAAAAATCCCCGACTACAATCGTTAATCGAAGGGAAACCGTTAATGGCGGGGATGAGAGCCGGAAGCTGATTAGAAATAAAATTATTATTTATTACGACCTGACCGGCGCTAAACAGGGGCAAAGGGTACAAATACTGCGGAAGTAATACTGTTGGTGATGTGGCATAGTATTACAAAAATTCAGGAAAAAAAACACATCCTGTTGGACTAAGGCAGTCTAATGAGCTTGGTATTTATGATATGAGCTGGAATGTTTGGGAATGGTGTTGTGACTGGTTTATTTTCTGCATGAACGACTTTGGAAAGTCGTTTTACTTACTGCGTTATTACCCCGGCTCCGCGCCAAACATTCGTATAACAGATTGAAGCGTGCGGATAGGATTATTCCGGTGTTTTTAACTCATGTTCAATTGCTTCTTTAACAAATTTGTTAAGTGTATAGCCTCTTTGTTTTGCCATTATAAAAGCCCGTTTATGTAAATCAGGAGGAACCCTGACACTAAAAACCCCTCTATATGATTTTTCAGGTTCTTTCCCAATTTGTCTGCATGTTTCTATATAGTCATCCACTGCATCATAAAATGCATGTTTAATCTCATCGACTGATTCTCCCTCATAAGATATTAAATCATTAATGTCTTCTATCTTTCCATAAAAAACATCATCTTCGGCCGAATAATTAACAGATCCGTAAAATTTTTTATATTCTAGTAAATCATTCATATCTGCTTGTTTTCTTTTAATTTATCAATTATCTGTTTTAGTTGATATTTTTTCATTATTTTACCAGGATGTGGTTCATGAAAGATTATTATATGATTATCTTTATTTATAAACTTTCTTCTTGCCCCCGCTGTCTTCCCCGATTTTAATTTCTCATATCCGAAATAATTAAGGATTCTAACTGTTTCATCATAAGTAAAATCAGAAGGATTTGATAATAGTCTTTCGATTATTTTATCAATTCTCGTCATACTGCAAATTTAGCAAATTTTATGATTGTAACCAAAATATGGTTACAAATAATGATATAAATCCTTAAATGATAATCGTGTATTACACAAATGGAAAAACCCTTAAGGTTTTGTGCTTAAGACATCCCTTCTGTCGTAGATATCCCTTTGGGAGGGGAAAACCCTAAGGGTCTGGCATTCTTTTTAATTCTTTTTTGAGCGTTCTCTATTTCTTTTTTTTATAATTTTAATGATTTCAGTTTGAATAAAATATTTTATCTATTTTTATTTGCCAATATATTAACAATTTGCTGCCAGGTAACTTTTGAGACAGCCTCTTTAAAATTTAACAACCATGATAAATAATAACTTTAAACTCAATCCCCCTGTAAAGAGATTGCGGGGAAGCATACCCAAAATTGGAATACGCCCGGTTATTGACGGACGCAAACAAGGAGTCAGGGAATCTCTCGAAGAACAAACCATGAACATGGCTAAATCTGCTGCAACGCTTTTAACCAATAATTTATGTCATTCTAATGGTGTTCCGGTTGAATGTGTGGTTGCCGATACGACTATAGGACGTGTGGCTGAAGCAGCAGAATGTGCAGAAAAGTTTGCCAGGGAAGGAGTTGGGGTTTCCTTAACGGTAACACCTTGCTGGTGTTATGGTACTGAGGTTATGGATACCGACCCATTGTTACCAAAAGCAGTTTGGGGTTTCAATGGTACGGAACGACCCGGTGCCGTTTACCTTGCTGCAGCCCTTGCCGGCTATAACCAAAAAGGTCTGCCCACTTTTGGCATCTATGGAAAAGATGTGCAGGATGCCGGTGACACATCAATACCTCCGGATGTGCAGGGAAAGTTGCTTAACTTTGCTAAAGCCGGTTTGGCTGTGGCTGAAATGAAAGGCAAATCATACCTTGCAATGGGAAGTGTTTCAATGGGTATCGCGGGGTCAATTGTTGACCAGGAATTTTTCCTCGATTACCTCGGAATGCGGACAGAGTCTGTTGATATGTCGGAATTGACCAGACGAATTGAAGAAGGAATTTATGACCCGGATGAGTTAAAAAAAGCTTTATCATGGGTGAAAAAGTATTGTAAGGAAGGTCCGGATATGAATCCATCGGAAAACCAGGTTTCGAGGGAAAGGAAAGATGTGGAATGGGAAACGGTTGTGAAAATGACAATGATAGCCCGGGATTTGATGATAGGAAACCCGAGACTTGAGGAACTTGGGTTTGGAGAAGAAGCTTTAGGACATAATGCAATTGCTTCAGGCTTCCAGGGTCAGAGGCAATGGACAGACCATTTTCCCAATGGTGATTTCATGGAGGCTATTCTTAATTCATCCTTTGACTGGAATGGGATAAGAGAGGCGTTTGTTGTTGCAACTGAAAATGACAGTTTGAACGGCGTTGCCATGTTGTTTGGTCACCTACTAGCAGATACTTCTCAAATATTTTCAGATGTACGAACCTATTGGAGTCCGGAGGCTGTAAAAAGAGTAACAGGTAAAGAACTTGAAGGTATTGCAGAGAATGGGATAATTCATCTTATCAATTCCGGGTCGACTACCCTCGATGCAACAGGACAAATGAAAAAGAACGGTGATTCCGTTATGAAACCTTTCTGGGAGATTAATGAAGAAGAAGTTCAAAAATGCCTTAACGCAACAGAATGGTGTCCTGCTATTATAGAATATTTCAGAGGGGGAGGATATTCATCACAATTTCTTACTCAAGGTGAAATGCCGGTTACCATGTCGAGAATTAACATTGTAAAAGGCTTGGGACCGGTTTTGCAAATTGCTGAAGGTTATACTGTTGATATAGATATTGATATACATAATGTATTGGATGAACGCACCAATCCAACCTGGCCTACAACATGGTTTGTTCCCAGGTTAACCGGTTCTGGTCCGTTCCGGGATGTGTATTCTGTTATGGCTAATTGGGGAGCAAATCATGGCGCAATAAGTTATGGCCATATTGGTGATAGACTGATCACACTGGCATCAATGCTTAGAATACCGATAAATATGCACAATGTACCTGAAAAAAAGTTTTTCCGTCCAGGTGCCTGGGGTATGTTTGGTACTCAAAATCCGGAGGGTGCTGATTTCAGAGCATGTAAGAATTATGGCCCGTTGTATGGGTGAGAAGTGAATAGATAAGAGTGTTTACGTGTTAATGTTTTTATGACAATTAACAATTGAAAATTAACAGGGTGACTGGGAGGAGGAGCGAAAAGCAAAGGGCATGGGGCATGGAGCAAGGGGCGGAGAGCAGGGCACTGAGGACGGGATTGTAGAACGACCCTCTGAGTCGTTATTAACTGGTTATTCAGATGAAGGAAGAATGTTGAGGTTGAGGAATTGATGTCATACATTTGACCTTTGACTTTTGACATAAAATCCCTGTACAACGGGAATTCAGGATTAAGGAACTGGGAGACTGGGAGAAATATGAAATATGAAGGATGAAAAAAGCAAAGAGCATGGGGCAAGGAGCCAAGGGTGAAGAAGGAAGAAATATTGAATATCTAATATTGAACAACGAATGATGAAGGGTGTTTGAAATTGAGAATTGTAGGTATTAATGTGTTTGTGTGTTAAAGTGTTTATGTGTGAAAGTGTTAGCGTGTTTGTGTTTAAGAAAGTTTTAGGTTTTGTCATTGCCACTACTTTGTTGAAAGTTTGAAGCTAGAAGATAGAGGTTTTGGGTTTCCCCGAAGGGATGCCTTTAGTAGGCACTACTTTCTGATTAATAGTGTTTGATACTCTAACGCTAAATTCTCCTCCTTAGAAAGGAGGAGTACCCGACCGAAGGGAGGGGGAGGTGGTTGATTCAAGTTCATAAAATTTGGCAACCGAAAACTAAAAACCAGAAACTCGGAACCTGAGACCAGAAACAAGTAACCAAAAACTATGAAAAATAAAATTATCCTTGTACTGGACTGTGGTGCGACCAATGTAAGAACTATCGCTATCAGTGAAACTGGAACAATACTAGCATCGTATTCCTTGCCAAATAATACACAACCTGATCCGAAATATCCTGAATACCGGATATGGGATGTTAAAGAAATTTGGGGTAAACTTAAAACAACCACAAAGCAGGTTTTGTCCGAAATTGAAAAAACGGAAATTATTGGAGCTACGGTTACAACCTTTGGTGTTGATGGCGCTCCGTTTAATAAATCGGGCGAAATGCTTTACCCCGTTATTTCATGGCAATGTGAACGTACCCATCATATTATGGTTGATATCGGGAAATACCTTCCCCTGGACGAACTGTTCCGGATTAACGGAGTTCAGCCATTTAGTTTCAATACCATCAATAAACTCATCTGGTTAAAGGAAAATGAACCGGATATCCTGAAAAAAATGGATTATTTTCTTTTTATTTCATCTATTTTCCTTTATTACCTTTCAGGTGAAATGGTCAATGATACATCCATGGCCGGAACTTCAATGCTAACTGACCTGAAAACCCGTGACTATTCAGATAAGATACTGGATGCAATTGGTGTAAGAACAGATAAATTTCCCGATACAGTTGAACCGGGCCGGCAAATTGGTAATATTACACCGGAAGCTTCGACAGAAACCGGTATTCCGGAAGGCACTCCGGTTCTTGCAGCCGGACATGATACACAGTTTGCCATTTTTGGCTCAGGGGCAGAGGAAAATATTCCTGTCCTTAGCTCGGGGACCTGGGAAATTCTTATGGTTAGATCGAGGAATACGCAAACTACCCCGGAGATACTAAAAAATGGTGTTACTACAGAATTGGATCCTATCCCTGGTTTGTACAATATTGGCGTTCAATGGATTGCATCAGGAGCCTTGGAATGGTTAAAAAAAATGTTTTATTCTGTTATACCGGGGAAAGCAGATATTTATAATATTATGATCAGGGAAGCCCGGGAAATTCCAATCGGAAGTAATGGAATCCGCATCAATCCATCTTTTTATCCGGTCCCGGGAAGCCAGCAGACAGGTTCAGTTGAAGGAATTACCCTGAATACTACCCGTGGAAGCATTTACAGGGCGGCCCTTGAAGCACTTTCCTGTAAAACAAAAGAAGGTCTCGGTATTCTTGAAAAAGCAGGAAAATTCAGGGCAAACTCACTGATCTGTGTGGGAGGAGGATCGAAAAATAATCTTTGGAATCAGATCAGGGCTGATATCCTCGGATTACCGGTAAGATTAATTGATCAACAGGAGACAACCGTTCTCGGTGCAGCATTATTTGCTTTTTATGGAGCTGGATTTTTTTCATCTCCTAATGAGGCACGGTCGGTAATTAACTATCAGGGAGAAACGTATGAGCCTTCACGGAATCAGGAAGTATATCTCGAACTCTATAAGGATTACCTCGGTTTTTTTCATGGGAATCGGCGGTAACTATAAGCGCTAACAACGAGTTTTGTAGCTTGGTCAGAAAATTCCGAAAAGTGCGTGATCTTCCGTGTTGCAATACAAACTTGAATAAAAACAAAACCCAACCCTGTTTGTATCGATCTTTCGCTCCAGGTGAAGAATAGGTTGTCCGGCAGGGACTTCAAGATATTTACCGATTTTTTTATTGGCAGAAATTGTCCTTAATTTCTGCTCTCCGCCCTTGACCTCGATCTGGTAAAACCTGCGTAAGGTATCAAACAATGACTTATTCACAAATGACCTTGACGTAAAACGTGGCAGGTTAATATTGGGAATGTAAGTTATATCATAAAACAATGGTTTACGGCTTACCAGCCGGAGTCTTTCCATATAAATGCAACCTGAATCCTTTTCTGCTTCGGAAAGATTGAACATGAAAGGATCTGCCCATTGTTTGACATTCGGTTTTACCAATATGCGTGTTTCCAGGTTTTGTCCGCTTAATGCTGATGTGGTTCCTGCTACGGATAAGATCCCTATGCCTTTCGGTAGTTGGTGCACAATGCTTCCTTTACCTTTCTGTTTTTTTATAAAGCCATCATTTACCAGATCCGACAAAGCGTGACGAACGGTTGGCCTGGTCATACTATGAATGATGCACAACTCATTTTCTGATGGCAGGAGATCTCCTTCTTTGTAAATTCCCTCAAGAATATGCTTTCTCAGGATTTCGTATAACTGCCTGTATTGAGGTATTTTTTTATCTTTTTCAACGGTTGTCATTTATGAACTTTCCTGATTAAATAAAATCTTTATAAGAGGTTTCTACTTATCCTAAAGTAACCGAATGAAGAATTACATAACAAAAATAGAAATTAATTCTTAGTTTGCATTGAAATATGTAATAATATTATAAAATACTTGTAAATACAAGTTTATATATATATTTTTGTAATGATTAATTAACATATTGTAATACAATAATATAATAATTTGCCACAAAATATAAATTATAAACATATTATGACAAGATTTGAGTAAATTAAAATAATTGTAACTAATTAGAGTTTGTCCATAAACTAAAAAAGCTTGCTTAAGTATGAAATTCCAAACCACAAATAACAAAAAACAAATAAATTTCAAGTTCCAAATTCAAAACTCCAAACCCTTCTTAATAAAAGCAATATTGATATTTTAGTCATTGTGATTTGCGATTTGCCTGCCCCGTGAAATAAATCGAAGATTTAATGCGAAGCATTATTTCACGGGGTAAATATTTTGTATTTT
>DAOVQI010000018.1 GCA_030628785.1 Bacteroidota bacterium | reverse complement strand
TAGCTGGTATTGAGTTTTATTTGTCTTGATGCCCGCCCGTACCGAACGGTACGTTCGGGCGGGGAATAATTTCGTTTACTTCCACTCCAAATCTTTAATTCCCAATAACCCAATTGAGACTTGGTTTTTGGGATTTATTTAGAAATTAGGTTAATTAGATTAATTTAATTCTTCATTATTTTCTTTTTTTCCTTTCCCGAAAGTTTTCGGGATTAGCCTCAGCACGCTGTCGCTGAAGCTTTAGCGTAGGCGCCCTTAGCCTTTGGGAATAACCAATATTAGTATAAAATATCAATCAAATATTGCTTTTTTAATTACTTTGCGAAGCTATGTTCTGCATTGAATGTTTTTGTGCAATCCATTTTTTTTTGCAAAATCCAGTACCTTTTCCGCATTTCTTTTTGGATTATCTTCTTCCAGGATAATTCTGAATACCATCTCTTTTTCTCTTCCTGACAGGCCAAACTGGTATGCTTTGTCATAATAAGTAAGGCTAAGATCGATTGCTGTTGAAAAATCTCTCTTTTCTATGGCTTCAATGGATTGCCGGGTATTTAATCCGCCAATCCTTTTGGAGATTTTAAAAATTGATTTTTTCAATTCTTCCTTATTAAACTGAGCATATTCTTTTTCTAAACGTTTTATCCTTAATGGTTTTCCCATTTCGAGGGCAATTACCGGACTATTTCTCATTTGAATCCAGATTTCGTCAGGAATAAAATCTTTTCCTATTGCCTTGCTTTCGTCTTCGAGCCATATGTTTCGATGAAAATCCAGACTGATCCATTTTTCAAAAAGGTTATTTTCAAACTGTTCATTTGATGGTTGGGCATCCTGACCGAGGGCTCCAAAGGCCGATCCTTTATGATTAGCAATGCCTTCCAGATCGACCACCTGTTCTCCAAGATTTTCAATTTCATAAAGGATTGCAGTTTTCCCGCTTCCTGTTTTACCACCAAGAATAATCAGATTCACTTTCTTTGAGTAATATTCCTTTTGATATCTTCGATAGGCTTTGTATCCACCATTTAGAACAAACGTTTTAATACCGGCTGTATTGAGTAACCATGCCATACTCTCACTTCGCAGACCACCCCTCCAGCAATGGATTTTTACTTTGTTATTCTTTGCAATGCTTTTAGATTGTTCGACTAATGAAACCAATTTGGGACCCACTATCTCTAACCCGGCTCTGATGGCTGAATTACGGCTTTCGTCCTTGTATTTGATGCCAACAATTGCGCGTTCGTCGTCATTAAAAAGCGGAACATTACTAGCTCCTGGTATATGCCCTTTCAGAAATTCTCTTGTAGAGCGAACATCAATTACAGGTACATTTTTTACTTTCACAAGAAAATCCTGTATCTGAATTATTTCCATTATCGAATTGAGATAGGTTATGGTCTCCCCAGGATCTAATTCAATCTCAACCAGTTGAATATCATCTCCGAAGATCTTATAACGTATCGGAATTTATTCTCCGCCTCCCGAAAGCTTTCGGGATGGCGGATCATGAGATCGCCCCGATAGCCATCGGGGCTAAGTTCAAAATTGTTTATTGATTTACTATAAGTTATGTGCATGTAATAAAACTTATCTTATAAAAGGCTAAGGTTCCACAATCATTAAAATTTAGCAGTTTCATTTGAATAGTATTAACCTTTTTAATTCCCCCTGTGAAATAATGCTTCGCATTAAATCTTCGATTTATTTCACAGGGTAAATTTGCGAAGCTATGGTCTTTTAGTCTGATTTTATTGATTCTGAAAACCATTTTATCAAAACCCTTTTAATTTCATCAACACGAATGGGCTTTGCAATGAAATCATTCATACCAACCCCTTTCATTTTGTCTTGAATCTCTTTGTTGATATCTGCTGTAAGTGCAATAATGGGCAAGTTATGGTTTTGTTTTCTTAATTTCTTTGTGGCTTCCATACCGTCTAATTCAGGCATCATTATGTCCATAAAAATAACATCATAGTTATTATCATTAATTTTAGCAATTGCATCATTGCCGTTTTCTGCCATATCAATCTCAAAACCCAAATTTTTGAATATGGTTTTTGCCACTTGTTGATTTATCAGGTTATCTTCTGCGACCAATATCTTCAGGTCTTTCTTAATTATGTCAACTTCAGGTGTTTTGTCTTCATCAAGTTTGATATTTGGGAAATTGGTTTGGAAGATATCAAAGATTTCAGATGATTGGTATGGTTGGATCAAATAGTAATCAACTCCTAGTTTTTTGCTTTTTGCAAAATTCCCTTTTTGATTGTTGGAACTAACAATTATGATAAGGAACTTGTCACTTAATTTATGTTGGTGAAGTTGTCGTGCAACTTCAAAACCATTAAAAGAAGGGGTATCACTTATAATAATTACGTTATAGCTTTCAGTACGGTTTGTAATATTCGATTTTATCAGATCTATGGTTTTCTCCTGAAAATTTGTAACATAGGAAGAAATTCCAAAATTTTGAAGGATCTCTAACAAATGATCATCTTTCCCGGTTTTTTCATTGATGATCAGGGTTTTTATTTGATGATATTTGATAATTTTTTCATCCTGGATAATTTTCTTGATCTTTTCATTTGAAAAGACTTTTATGGTGAAGCTGAATCTGGTTCCGGGAGTTTCCGGGTCGTCTGAAATGGCTGAAGGAGATTCAACCCATATTTCTCCTCCCATCAGCTCAACGAGTTGTTTAGAAATGGTTGTACCCAGTCCGGTACCACCGTATTTTCTTGTGGTTGAACCATCAGCTTGTTTAAAGGAGATAAATATTTCCTTTAATTGTTTTTCCGGAATACCAATACCTGTGTCTTCAACATCAATTTGAACGGTAAGATTGCCGCTATATTCCTTTACTAATTTAACCGTCACCATGATTTTACCTTTTTCGGTAAACTTTATGGCATTGCCTGTTAAATTTGAAAGGACCTGGCGTAAACGGAAGGGATCACCAATAATTTTGTCCGGAACATTGGGTTCGATACTTAAAATAAAATCAAGATTCTTTTCCCAAAGATCCGGTTTGAAAATATTTAAGGCATAATCCAGTTCTTCACTAAGGCTAAAAGGAATTTCCTCAAGCATCATCTTGCCGGCTTCAATTTTCGAAAAGTCAAGGATATCGTTGATAATAGATAGCAATAAATCGGCTGATTGTTTTATTATTTGGGCAGATTCCTGTTGCTTTTTAGTTAATTTCTGGCGTGAAAAAGCATCAGCTATACCAATAATGCCGTTTAAAGGTGTGCGGATCTCATGGCTCATTTTTGCCAGGAATTCTGATTTAGCCTGATTGGCAATAACTTCCTGTTTTCGTGCTTTTTCAAGCGGAGTAACATCAACGAATGCTTCAAGCGTTATATCTTCACCCTCGAGTTTAAATAGGATTTCTTTTTTATAAATAACGATTTCTTTCCCGTTTTTCTCATACGAAAAAAACTGACTGGTATCGAAAGTTAAACCAAAATATTCTTTGTAAAGAAAATTCTTTCCGAAGGAAAAGCGGTCTGAAATATCTTTCCCAACCAAATCTCCTTCTTTCTCCAGAGAAAACATTTCAATAGCCGTGTTGTTAATTTTCCTGATTTTTCTATCCTTACCAAGCATCAGGATTCCTATGGGCAGGGATTCAAGGATTTGAGCAAGTGCCAGTTCAGATTCTTGCAACTTTTCTGCTTCAATATTTTGTCTGCGAATAAAGAAATGAAAAATGAAAATAATCGAGGAAACAAGGATCAGGGTTAAGAAAATAATGATAGTGGCATTCTTAATAATAGTTTGCAGGATGGTTTCTGTTTTGAGTGTAAAAACAATGCCGAATTCTCTGTCTAAGATTTGTATTGGGTAATACGCTGAAATTACTTTCTCGTCCTTGTCATTGATCAAAACGGAATGAGTGAGAGCTCCCTGGAAACCTTCAATGAGGTCATCTGTGATACGAAGTAACTGGTTTATTTGCAATACACCACCTGAAAAGTTGTTTAAAATGATTTCTCCTTTATTGTTTACTAACCATTGCCATTGGGTATTTTCAAGATGGGATTTCTCAAAAACAGAATTAATGTAATGAATGTAATCTATCGTAGCGGCAATATTTCCTGTAACTAAATTGTTGTTGATTATAGGTAAAAAAAAGACATGCTTATTTTTTTCGATACTAATCTTTTCCTGGGGTACTAATTCCCTTTGATCATGAGTAGTATATGTGGCTGATAAAAAGTTGTTATTATTGTCTTTATATAAGTTAAAAACGTTTTTTTTGTTATCATAAAGTAAGATGTTCTTGATCAGGTTATCATATTTTGAGTAGAATATTTCAAGGTTCTTTGCACCTCTTTGCATTATTTCTTCATTATCGAAAAATTGCGTTATATCATCTAAAAATAATATTCTGTTCAAATCACTTACAAATTGAGATCCTACTTTTTCAATCTCCTCTCCGGATAACTGGGTTTGCTTTAAAAGGAATCTTTTTTGAAAGTCAACCTGCTGATCATAAATGTCAAAATAATAGTAGACATTTAAAGAGAGGATAATAACAATTACCGCAGAAATTAAAAAGTGAATCTTCCTCATTACGAATTTGAGTTGTAATTACATAAAACGAAATTCAGATAACTTTTTTATAGAAAATTTAACCGACTATCAAATATACTATGTTAAAGGTAAAAATATAAATAAACAAGTTAAGATAAAAATAACTGTGATTTAAATCTTATCAGGAATTTCTTAACACCGGTATTTTTCTTCCTTATCGTAAAGTATGTTAAGGTAGCTTTTGTATCTTGATGTACTGATCTCTCCGTTTTCCACACCTTTTTTAACTGCACAATTTGGCTCATGTGTATGTAAACAATTATAGTACTGACAATCTTTTGAAAGCCTGAAAATCTCCGGGAAAAAATGATAAATTTCATCCTTTTGCATATCGACAACTCCAAATGCCTTAATGCCTGGTGTGTCAATAATATAGCCACCAAAAGCGAGTTCATGCATTTCGGCTAATGCGGTTGTGTGTTTTCCTGTTTGATGAAATGCCGAGATTTCTGCTGTTTTGATATTCAGACTGGAATCAATTGCATTAATCAGTGTTGATTTTCCCACTCCTGATTTTCCTGAAACCACGTTGATTTTATTTTTCAATGCTGCCCCCACTTTTTTCAAGTTTATCTGTTTTAATGCAGAGGTTTCATAACATGTATATCCAATCTTTTTGTATATTGATGTTAAATCCTTTAGCGTGTTTAGCATTGGATCGCTGTAAAGGTCAATTTTATTAAAAATGATATGAACAGGAATTTGATAGGCTTCAGCAGTGACCAAAAACCGGTCAATAAACTCATTTGACGTTTCAGGAGATACAAGGGTTGCGATTAGAAAAGCCTGGTCGACATTTGCAGCAATAACCTGAGAATATTTTGAAAGCTTTGAAGATTTCCGGATGATGTAATTCTTTCGGTCGAAAATCTCTGTAATAACGCCAATTTGTTTTTTCTCATCTACAAAAATTCTCACCCGGTCTCCAACAGCGACCGGATTTGTTGATCTGCTCCCCTGAATACGAAATTTCCCTTTAATTTTACAATTAATTGTATTTCCGTTATCCAGTTTGACGGAGTACCAGCTACCAGTGGATTTTATGACAAGTCCAGTTTTCACACCAAGTTAATTATACAAATGTAGCCATAAAATATGATAAGCATGATACAGAAGAAGTGATCAGAATATGTGAAATGTAAAAGGATTTTTGGATTTTAAAATGCTGATTTGAGATTTTGGGGATTGCCGGATAATCGAATGACGAACAAACGATTGACGAATAATGTAGTGATTATCCGAAGGATTTCTTTGGGAAATTGTTAAATGGCTGAATTGTTGGGGTGTGTAGTATGGAGCCCTTGGTCCAGAGAATACAGCGCAAAGCATAGAGAACATGGCGTAGGGAGCAAAATAATTTATGGTTTATGCTTTAAAAATTCGGAGTACCACCACCAACTTAAAGCTCCGATAAAAAGTAATCCCAAAATTCCGCCGGTTAAAGCTGCAGGTATGGCACATGTAAATGTGGTTTTTAGAATTTCGAGCACAACTGGTACCATGGCAATCAAAGGGATCCATTCAAAGTGATACCTGATAAACAAAATATATAATCCCAGTAGAATAAGTCCGAGGATTCCCCCCGATATTAACCAGTAAGAATAATTTTCGAGTGAACCAGCTTCAATCAGTACTCCCAAAAGAACGACCAATGTTCCAAACAATAACCGGCCCTTTGACCATCCTTTTGTCAAAGTATGAAGTCCGAAATAAAGGGTCAGTAAGAAACCGGTTAACAAAATATATTTTTGAATTTTAGCAATACCAATGCTTATTACCGGCCATTTGGAATTTGCTGCCAGGAATTCACCCCAAAAAGGTGAATTTTTTACCTCAAGCTCCGAAAACAAAGCAAACAGTCCCATTACTGCCAAGCCAAGTCCTGTAGCTTTTAATACGTCATATTTCCCAGCTTTTCCGGCAGGGATCAGATTAACCGACATCCCTCCAATAATCCCTAAACCTGCTGAAATAAAAATTCCACCGATAGCCATAGTAACAACCATCATGGTAATAAAATTATTCATGGGCAAACTGGTCTGATAGCCGGCTATCAAGGTGTCCCAGCTCAGGAATTCGTCCAGAAAAAACAAAACAAATAAACCGATGGTAAAATACAGGAACAGCCTTACAGAAAATCTTTTACGTGTCCACCGAATGATACCCAAAACCATAGCGGCAATCACTATGATAATTATGGAAACCTTTCCAATTGTTCGTATTATGCTCCGTTTACTCTGCTGATCGTCATAATTTCTTTCCCAATCTTCAGGAATATGTACAGAAGAGGAAACCAAAACAACCTCATCGCCGTCAATGGAAATTTGGTATCTGCCCTGGCCTTTTTCCAGTGTATAATTCAATGTGTCGGCATACACAAAAGTCCAATTTTTCCGGTTATCCAGCTTTTTCGGGGTAATGGATATCTCTTTCAGCTTTTCTCTTTCTTGTCCCAGGTCATTAAGTAGCACAGAGTCAATTAATATCTGGGCTTGCGCCTGCTCCAGCGATGCGCCTTCCCTTTTTTCGGGAATTTTATGATAAGCTCTAAGCACATTTCCACCGACATCAATAACCGCACTATATTCTTCTGATCGTTCTTCAACTTTACCTTTTGTTTTCACTAACCTGACCGACCATCTCGGCGGCGGAAGGAAACTCCCAAGGTATTTTTCATAATTTTCTTCCCCTCCTTCTTGCCAGATAAATTTATGCTGAAGATTGGTTTCCTCAATCATATTGCACAAAACTGTCCATTCACCGGGATTAATGCCAAATTTTTCCACAAGCACTTTTGAAGCTATTTCAATGGCTTGTGATCTGGAAGTTTCTAATTTTGGTGCATCCTGGGTAAACGGAGTAAAAGTTAGCCAGAGTACCAACCCGATAATACCTGAAGGGATTAAAAATTTACTCAAAGATTTTTTTTCGGGGCTGATTTCTATTTTCTCCTTGACTTCCTCAACTTTTGGAGCCGGTTTCCATGCGTCATTTCTCAACTCTTCCGGAATTTTTTTCCATTTTTTGTTCTTCACACGAAAATACAGCACCACCCAAAGAGGTACAAAGAAAAGAAGAATGACTATAATCCGGTCGAACCAGATTCCCGGAGAACTTGCTACCCACAACGGCAAGGATATCCAGAAAACATCGATAGCATAATGAGCAATAATTGCAGGAATCAACCCGTATCCTATATAGATCAACCCCATGATAACAAATGGAATTACCATTTCCAGCACACGGGCATATGAAGGCTGTTGCGGATAATTGGCATGGGCTGCCCCGAAAATAAAAGTCTGAAGTATTAGCACAAGAATAATCCAAAAATTTTTGTACTTCGAGTTGCGGGTAAGCAATACTATCCCTGCCAGCGGAACCGCACGGCAAAGGGCTTCTTCCCAGAAACCTGCCTGAAGTGAGATAGCAACCGAGTTAAACCACGGCATGTAATTGGCGAGAATATTTGGATCTGACAGGTTCCCGGCCGGGCTCCACCAACCGAAATGTTTGGAAACAACATAAAACAAAACATCAACCCCGATCATAATCACCATAAAAAGATAACCGGTCATGGTCTGCCCTAGCATAGATAAAGAACCTCCGGCTTGGCTTCCCCATGCCCTCCAAAGCTGAACATGATGCGGAAAGGCCATCCTGCCCAGGCCTTCTGCCGCCATAAAAGTAATGGTAATCATTGCTCCAACACCAAGAGCTCCAAGCAAGCTGTTAACAATTATGTTCGTTATAAAATTTCCGGCAGATGCTGAAGTATCATAACTGAACCAGGATAACGGAATTACATTGAGAGACACCAAAAAAACCGAACCCAAAGCAATAATAGATCCCCAGATGACAGCCGGTTTCCATATTAGCTGACGATGGCGAAGCAAGAAAAATAATCCAATGATTACTCCTCCCAGTCCGTAAATTACTACAAGACCCACTGCCCCGAATGTAGCAACCAAATCGTTTTGGGATCGCATCTCGGTATAGCGCCGGTCAAATTCTTCCGGAATCTTGACAAAATGCTTTACCTGTGTGAGTTTATCACCACTGACCATCAGCCGTAATCTGTACCTTCCTTCTCCAATCTGTTTATCATGACGCTCGTAAACAAAGGAATGATCTATCCTGCCGCTTTCCACTTCTTCTTTTGACTCCTCAACAAGTTCGTATCCGGCAAAGTTGACATTCCAGTGCTTTTGGGTTTCTTCTATGGCAATTTTTAATGCATCTTCCTCTTCAAGTGCTGCTCCTTTTTCTGAATCAGCCAGCTTTTCAAAAAAGCCGTAAATGTCACCTCTGGGCGTAAAACAAAAAGTAACTTCGTTTGTTTCATGCTCCTTAAAATGCCTGACTTTCCAATTATATGAAGAATACAAGCCGGATTCCAGCACTTCTGTAAACTTTTCAAGACCTCCGGCCTCCAGTTCAACAAAATTCTGGAAACGATCATCGTTCGTAAAAACTGCTGCCGTTTTATAATCGTCAGGCCCCAATTCATAATTTCTTGCCAGTGATGAAGCTTTTTCCAGAGCTGTTTCACGGTTCATTGTAATCTCCAGGCTGACAATAGGATTGGCTTTATCGAAATTAAAATAAGCATAGATTGCACTGACTATCGCAATTATAGCAAAAACAATCCACGATATAGGCTTACGGAAGAACGTTGTGTATTTCATCAGCTTACATTAAAGTTAGACTTCACAAATTACAAAGTTTTGGCAATAAAACAATTAATTAATTTTGGGTGAGTTTCCCTATATGCCGAAACTTGTAACCTGTAACCCGCAATTATTAATTAATGGAATTATTTACCTTTGAAATGACTTTTAAATCATTATTCCATTGAATTAGCTATAAAATTTTGATACCAATAAGGATCATATGCGATGAAAACCAGTGAAAAAAATGTAGCATTAGTGCTTTCCAGTGGTGGAGCAAGAGGAATGGCTCATGTTGGAGTAATTGAGGAATTGGAAAAAGCCGGATATAACATACGTTCTATTGCGGGTTCCTCAATAGGTGCTGTCGTGGGAGGTATCTATGCTACGGGTAACCTCAACGCTTTTGCCGAATGGGTAAACAATCTTCATAAATTTGATGTTTTTAGATTGATGGATTTCACACTTTCCACACAAGGATTTATAAAAGGGGAAAAGGTGTTTGAAGAAATAAGGAAATTCGTTGAAGATAAAAACATTGAGGATCTGGATATCCCGTTTGTCGCCATAGCAGCTGATGTATTTAACCGGAGGGAGGTGGTGCTGAATAAAGGTAGTTTATTCCACGCAGTCAGGGCATCGATTGCCATTCCTACCGTTTTACAACCCAAGAAAATTAATGGCATTGAGCTGGTAGATGGAGGGGTTGTTAACCCGATTCCTGTTGAACATGTCCACAGATCCCGAAATGATATCCTTGTCGTTGTGGATCTGAACTCCACTTTTCCATACAAAAAACCCCAATTTGATAAGGCAGCTCAGGAATTGAACAAAAATCAATACAAACAGGTTTTTGAAAAACTTAAAAAGAAATTTCGCTATAATCATAGCCATGGAAAGTCCTCTTCACCCCGACTGGGCTATTATGAATTGCTTCAAAAATCAATGAATCTCATGCAGGAGAAATTATCAGAAATGATCCTTGAAAAATACCAGCCTGATTTACTTATAAGAATATCGAGAAAAGCATGTAAAACCTTTGAATTCTACCGGTCAAATGAAATGATAGAGGCAGGAAAAGAAGCATTCCATCGAGCAATCCGGGAGTCAAATACCTGAATCATGATGTTATGATAAGAACTTCTTTCCGGGAAATAATTCCCGTGCCTGATACAGAACAATATTACCGGACATAGAACAAACAAAATGAGAAAGACTTCGCCATTTGGTGTTAGAATAGAACACTGCATATTAGTGTTTTTGTCAGTTATACTTCTTGTATCTGTATGTTGTAATCCTAAAACCAGGAAACCAAATCCGGAATTTTTTTACTCGGAACTGCAAGCTTCCGGCGTGGCAGGAAATTTGGAAATAACGTATCCTTTAGACGAAACACTTTTTCCACCTGAAATAGTATCACCAACCATTCATTGGAAAGATGAAACGAAGGAAGCCGACACCTGGATTGTTATTATTGAAGCAGAAGGCATTGGAAAGCCCATATTCCATTTCTCAGACCAGGCATTCTGGCAACCCGGACCTTCACAATGGGAAGAGATTAAAAACCACTCTATTGAAGAAGACGTAAGGATCACGGTTATGGGCTTTAACCAGGAAAATCCTGAAAATGTTCTTTCTGGAGCTGATATACGTATCCGTACCTCAACAGACGAGGTTGGTGCTCAAATTTTTTACAGAGATGTTACATTGCCTTTCGGATATGCGATAAAGCATTGCGAAACAATCCGTTGGCGCCTGGGAGATATTTCTTGTGAAAAAGAAAGCCGGGTAGTATTAAAGAACTTGTTTGTCTGTGGGAACTGTCATTCTTTTACACCTGATGGAAAGACTCTTGCAATGGATGTGGATTACGCAAATGATAAGGGATCTTATGTTATCGCTCCATTTGCAGAAGGAACCATCTTGTCCACGGATAATATTATTACCTGGAGCGATTATAGAACGGAAGACAGAGAAAAAACGTATGGGTTGCTTTCTCAAATTTCTCCCTGCGGTCGTTATGTAGTAAGTACCGTTAAAGACCTTTCGGTTTTTGTTCCCAGAGATGAAAGCCTGATGTATTCTCAGCTCTTTTTTCCCCTTAAGGGGATACTGGTTATTTATGATACATTTACCAGGGAATTCAGAGCTCTTCCCGGAGCTGATGATCAAAAATATGTTCAGAGCAATGCCAATTGGAGTCCTGATGGAAAATACATTGTTTTTGCCAGGGCAAAAGCGATTCATAGTGATGAAAGCGGGAATACAGGCTCCGGTATTGTCGACAGCACAAAGGCGTATAATCTTCTCCATGCTTTTTTCAACCGGACACGGTTAGTTAAATTTGACCTTTACAGAATTCCGTTTAATGAAGGTAAAGGCGGAAAAGCTGAACCTTTGGAAGGCGCTTCGAATAACAATATGAGTAATTATTTCGCCCGTTATTCACCGGATGGAAAATGGATCGTTTTTTGTCAGGCTGAAAGTTTTATGCTTCTTATGCCCGACAGCAAATTATATATTATGCCTGCTGAAGGGGAAACACCAAGGGAAATGACCTGTAATACTACAAACATGAATTCCTGGCATTCCTGGTCGCCTAATGGCAGGTGGTTAGTGTTTTCATCAAAAAAAAGAGGGGCATATACTGATTTGTACCTGACCCATATTGATGAAAATGGTAATGATACACCTCCGGTGTTACTTGAAAAATTAAGTATTGAAAACAGGGCATGCAATATTCCTGAATTTGTAAACATAGCTCCGGGAAAGGAAATAAATCTTATCGCGCAATTCCAGGATGATCCTTTCCACTTAATACCCGTTTCATTAAAAAAGGTCAGAGATGGTGAATTTGTTGGATCCAGCTATTATGGTAATAACAGGGCTACGGTAGCTATAACCATTCGTAATAAGCGAATTATCCACATTGAGGTAATGGAATTCGTAAGCGAAAACCCTGATGATCCGGGAAAAATTATAAAAAAGGTTATCGAAAGACAGTCAATAGCGGATGAGTTTGTTGAACAGGATAAGGATAGCAGCCGGGTTCTGCTAAAAGCCATTGAGAAAGCACTGAGAAAAGGAATTGTATCTTAAATTTTGTTTGAAAATACGGGTTTATCAATACCCTGCGTTCAATGCAAGAACTTTTTCAATATTTTAAGCTTCCCGTCGGTATATGGAGGATATCTGACCGGAATATCGAAAAGATTCGTTTTTTTAAGGATTGATTTTGAATTTGAAAATGCCTCGAAGCTTTCTTTTCCATGGTACCTTCCCATTCCGCTATCACCAACACCACCATAAGGCAGGAACGGGTTACTGAATTGCATAACCAAATCATTGATTGCACCATTGCCGGAGGAAGTCTTACGCAGGATTTCTTTTTGCAGTTTTTTATTATTCGTGAAAATGTATAAAGACAATGGCTTGGGCATATTGTTAATTACCCGGAACACATCTTCGATCTGGTCAAACTCAAGAATGGGAAGGACCGGACCAAATATTTCTTCCTGCATTATGGGATCTTCCGGTTTTACTTCATCAATCAAGGTGGGAGCGACATATTTCTGAGTCACATCAACTTCTCCTCCGAAAATCACTTTCCCGGATTGAATAAGTTCAGACAGCCGCTCAACATTTGCCTGATTGACAATACGGTTGTAATCCTTACTTTTTCCCGGTTCTGATCCGTAAAATGACTGAATAAAAGATTTAATTTTTTCTATGATTTCTTTCTTAACATCTTTGTGGACCAATAAATAGTCAGGGGCAACACAAGTTTGTCCGGCATTGAAGAATTTACTCCAGGTAATTCTTTTTGCCGCAAAGTTTATGTTTGCTTCCTTATCTACTATGCATGGATTTTTCCCACCCAATTCAAGGCAAAATGGTGTGAGGTTCTTTGAGGCTGCCTCCATAACAATTCTGCCAACCCGTGGACTTCCGGTAAAGAAAATAAAATCGAATTTTTCATTCAACAGAACATTATTGATCTCTCTTCCTCCTTTGAAAAGAGCAATATATGAGGGATCGAAGTTTGAAGAGATCATTTCTTCCATAATTTCTGCAGTATGTGGTGTATGCTGGGAAGGTTTCAGAACAACACAATTTCCGGCGGAAATGGCACCAAGAAGAGGATTGAACAGTAGCTGAAAGGGGAAATTCCAGGGAGCAAAAATCAACACACACCCCAGGGGTTCAGTATAAATATAGCTTTTAGAAATAAAATGGAGCAAGGGGGTTTTTACCTTTTTTGGTTTTGCCCATTTTCTAAGCTTCCGGATCTGAAGAGTAAGTTCGTTGAGAACAAGCCCCACCTCGGTCCCATAGGCTTCAAGTTTAGGTTTATGCAGATCCTCCCAGAGCGCCAAACAAATTTTATCCTCATAAGCCTGGATAATCTTTTTTAGCTTTTTAAGATTTTCAACTCTAAAATCCAGGTCTTTGGTTCTATGGGTGTTGAAAAAACTTCTTTGTTTTTCAATTACTCCCGGTATTTCTTTAAGATCCATATATTATGTGGTAATTTTACTTTTTTCAATTTGCCTCAAAAGAGAAAGTGTCTGGTTCCCTTCTTTTTCCTTGATTTGATCCATAGCATATTCTGCCAAAGAGGTAATGGTAAATCCCGGATTGATACCAAGATTTCCCTGGATTGCTGAACCATCAATAATATACATATTGGGATATCCGTGTACTTCGAGCTTGTGGTTTATCACTCCGGATTCAGATGATTCGGACATTGGACAACCTCCAAGTATATGGGCTGTTGTAGGCCGGTTAAAAAGAATTTCCAGAATAATATTCTGCGGGATCCCACCCACCTTTTTTGCATATTTTTCCATTGCCTTTTGACCTGAATCAATGTAAGCCGGAACCTTTTTTTCTCCAATATTCCTGATTTTCATTCTGCTCCTTAAAAGTCCTTTCTTCCAAACCATTTTCATGGAATTATCAATACTCTGCATAACGAGAAATATTACCAGGTTTGTGGACCAATTAAAATTGAAGAAGGTTTTTAAAAATTGCAGGGGATGTGTTAAGGTTTTCCAGAATAATTTCAGGGTTCTGGTTATAGAATAGCGTGTTCCGTTCACAGCAAGCACATAAAACCATTTCATAGCATTAGACCCGTCAGGATATTTAACGATCTCAATATGCGTATTGAAATCAGGGTTGAAAACAGAAGATATGGCTACCCCGTTATTCAGTTTTTCTTTCGCCCCTGAAATGGCACATAATGTCTGGGAATTTGTTAACAGGTTATCGCCTGTTTTATCTGATAAGTTTGGCAGCGTATTGTACTTGTATTTTTGTTTAAGTAGCAAATTTAATGTTCCAAGGGTCCCACCAGCTACAATTAAGCCCTTTGTTTGATACGTCTTGTATCTTCCCGGAAAGAATGATGTGCTTGATTTAGTTAACACATAGTATGTATCGTTCTCAAATTTGATTATTTCAGCTTTTGTTTCCGCAAGTACTTTAACTCCGGATTTCTCAGCAAAATAAAGGTAATTTTTATCTAAAGAATTTTTAGCGTTTTCCCTGCACCCTACCATGCACCCGGCACATTCAGTACAACCTTTTCTTTTTGGTCCGAGTCCGTTAAAATAAGGATCCACCTCTTTTTCCTTATCACCAAAATAAACCCCAACATGAACCGGCTCAAATGTGTTTTCCTGTCCAAAATCTTTCGCAACTTCCCTTAATATATCGTCTTCATAATTTAATTCTTCATATTGGGTCCGTCCCAGCATAAAATGTGCCATATCATAGTAGGGTTCAAGCTCTTTTTTCCAGTCTTTGAAGCCAGACCAGGAAGGGTTATTAAAAAATTCATCAGGAGGTTTTACCAGCGTGTTGGCATAAACGAGACTACCCCCTCCGACCCCCACACCGCTCAGGATACTTGCATCCTTAAAAAAGGACAATTTCTGAAATCCGAACATTCTTAAACCGGGAACCCAGAGATATTTTGGTAAATTCCAGTTGGTTTTCGGAAAATCTTCAGTGCGGTACCGTTTACCCTTTTCAAGAACCAATACCGAATATCCTTTCTCTGCGAGTCTCATGGCGGAAACACTTCCGCCAAAACCCGAGCCAATAACAATATAATCATAGACTTTTTCCATATTGAACCTCCTTTCCAGGGAAAGGATTTAAAATTACAAAAAAGAATAACTTTTAATACGAACATATTACTTTTATTGAGGGCTTCCTGCCCGACTGTCCCGATAACTATCGGGAGGCGGCTAGCCCTTCAATTTTTCTTTTTCAGGAAATCCCAATTAGCAAGATTGGAAAAGAATTTTAAGTATAGGTATATTATTTTTAAATCGTAAAATTTAGGTTATGAAAGGAAAGGCCGAAACCATAAAAGATTACCACGAAAGAATTAATCAGGTATTGTTATTCATTAATAATAATCTTGAGGAAAAGCTCACACTGGAAACCTTATCATCGATTTCAAATTTTTCTCCTTTTCATTTTCACCGTATTATGCGCGCACATCTTGGAGAAAGTATTGGAGAGTATATTCTTCGGATACGATTGAATACCGCAGCACAACTATTGCGTTTTTCAAACGAAACGGTTCAGGATATTTCATTCAAAGTAGGTTATGAAACGCCCTCATCACTAAACAAGGCCTTTAAGAAACGATTTTACCTTTCACCATTGGAATTCCGGTCAAAACAAGCACAATTGCAACCAGACATAAACATAATTAAATTAGACCTTCAAACGATGGAAAAATTTAAATTAAACCCTAAAATTGCAGAGTTAAAGGATAAGAAAGTAATTTTTATCCAAAGTATTGGAGATTACGGAGATAATAAAACTGCTGACACATGGAATAAATTAATGGATTATGTAAAAAAGAATAAGCTTTTCAGTTGGCGGATGGAACTCTTTGGGATAAGCCATGATGACCCGAACATTACGGAAACGGATAAATGCAGGTACGATGCCTGTGTTACAGTTTCAAAAGAAATTAAACCGGAAGGGAAAATTGGTTTTAAAGTAATTGAAGGAGGGAAATACGCTATTTTTCGTTACAAAGGGCCCTATACGGGTTTTGGACATGTATATGATGCAATCTTCCGCCAATGGTTACCCCAGAGTAGCTATGAATTAAGGAATATTCCTGCATTGGAAAAATATCTGAATGATCCGAAAAAACCCAGACCCGAAAAACTGGTTACCGAGATTTATATACCAATTAGTTAAAAATGAAAAAAATTGATTTTAAAAAAGAATTTCGGACATTGTATTCGGCATCACCAAAGAAAGTTGCTTATCTGGAAGTGCCTGATATGAAATTTTTATTGGTGGAAGGGAAAGGTCATCCGGATGGAAATCCTGAATTTCAGGAAGCTGTTGGTTCTCTTTACGGTACGGTTTATACCTTAAAGTTTATGTTGAAAAAAAATCCGGAACTTCAGCCGGAAAATTATTTTGACTATGTGGTTCCACCTCTTGAAGCGATCTGGTGGATGGATGGGCAGGAATTTGATGTGGAGAAAAAGGATGAATGGAAATGGGCTTGTATGATCATGCAGGCTGATTATGTAACTGATTTTTTGATTGAAAAATCAATTAATG
>DAOVQI010000113.1 GCA_030628785.1 Bacteroidota bacterium | reverse complement strand
TTTTAAGCCTTAGCCTCAGCCTCAGCCTTAGCCTTGACCACTTTGTTCCAAAATTTGAGGATAACTTTAATTTAACTATTCTTTTTAATTCACCCTGTGAAATAAATCGAAGATTTATTGCAAAGCAATATTTCACAGGATAAATTTGCGAAGCTATGTTCTTTATTCTTTAGTAGTTTGCTTTTATTAAGGAAATTTGAATGAAATTATCAAATTATATATATTTACAAATAAACAATAGACATTGATGTAAAGAGATGAAAAATGTAATCCGACTCATAGCCATGATATTCATCGTATCATGCTGGAATTTAAACGTTTTTGCGCAACAAACAACAAACGAAAAAGAGTATCATGAATCAGTGTCCCATAACGAACCAGAAATATTCATTTTAAATATTTTACATCATGACGTTAAAAAAATCCAAGAATCGTAAATCCATCCCTTTGTTTTCATCGATATTCGTTTTGTTTATATCCTGCTTTGGGATGTTCATTCTACTATCAAGGTGCACCACTGATACCCATGAGTATACACGAGGAATCGGAATTTATCCCGGTGATGTAAAAGAAGATTTTTCACCGGCAACATACATCGATAAGAAAAACTATCGAAACCTTGCTTTCCACAGGCCTGCTTACCATTCAAGCAGCTATGATTACAACCTTACTGCACAACTGGTGACCGATGGAATCAAGGATGCCGGGTATCCTAATTGGTTTTCAGCTTCTACCAGCCAGCACGGTACGCTGAAGAAGAATGAGCGTGAATGGCTCATTGATCACAATACCATGACATCGGTGAGCTTTGAAGGTTCCGGAGGCTGGATGCAAATTGAGATGGGAGGTGGTGATCAAGTGCCAGAAGTGGATCGGATAAGTATTTCTGGCATGTTAACCATAAACGACCAGGTGGCAAAAGGATGGGAGTGCAAAGTATCTGGTTCAGATGATGGACAGACCTGGGAAGAGTTGGGCCGGGCATATGGCAGGGATTACCCTGGTGAAGAGTTTCGGATGTTTTTCAGAAGACCCGGGCCAAATCGTTTCAGGCGATTCAGCGAATCCATCGGTCTGCAAACACCATCCGGTAATCGTTTCTACCGGGTTGATTTCAAAGCTCCGAATGTAATCAGATGGAATATTGGCGGTATGGATTTTTACCATAGTGATAACCAGGTAGAAATAGCTCCTTCACACATCTTTACAAGTACATGGATGAGCGCGGGTAATGAGGAAGAATGGGTATATGTGGATCTGGGTGCTGATTGTACATTCGATCGAATCAATCTTTATTGGATCCGTCGCGCTGTTGCGGGTTCAATTCAGGTATCGGATGATGCATCCGAATGGAAAGATATTCAGGATTTGTCAGCAAGTGAAGAACTAACGGATGAGTTCGAGTTTGATTCACCTGTTGAGGGAAGATATGTACGTGTTTTAATGAAAGAACCTGCTTCATCCAAAGGTTATTTAATGAGTGAAATGGAAGTTTTTGGGCGTGGAGGGTCGGTATCGAAGCCAAAACCTTCCCCAGCTATAAAGGACAATGGACGAATGGATTTGGCAGGCGGAGCATGGCGGGTTCAACGTGAATCGCTCGTAAGTGCTGAAGGAGAGACCTTGTCCAAGCCGGGATTCCAGGACAGTAACTGGGTGATTGCAACCGTGCCGGGTACCGTGCTTATAAGCTACTGGAATGCAGGAGCACTACCTGATCCAAACTACGGAGATAACCAGCTGATGATCTCGGAATCATTCTTTTATTCTGACTTTTGGTACCGAAATGAATTCCTGGTACCAGATTCCTACGAAGGACAACATATGTACATCAACTTCGACGGAATTAACTGGAAAGCAGAAGTTTTCCTGAACGGCCAGAAGATAGGGCGTGTCGAAGGTGCATTTTCACGCGGACAATTTGACGTTACTAACATTCTGGTTCCAGGACAGGAAAATGCATTGGCTGTACGGATTGAAAAGAATGCAACTCCGGGAAACATAAAGGAGCAAACTGCTTTGAGCCCTGACAAGAACGGAGGTGCGCTGGGAGCAGATAATCCTACATTCCACGCATCGGTTGGCTGGGATTGGATTCCTACCATCCGCGGACGAAATATAGGTATCTGGAACGATGTGTTCCTGACCATCAGTGGTCCTGTGACAATTAAAAATCCTTTCATTACTACAATACTTCCGCTTCCTGATACATCACAGGCAGATGTGAGTATAGAACTTACCCTTCGTAATCATGATACAGAAGATGTGTCAGGAGTTTTGCACGTACACTTTGGGGAGGTGTTATTTGAGCAACCTGTAACCCTGGAGGCTTCGTCTGCTAAAAATATCAAACTCGACCCATCAACCCATCCGGCATTACGGTTGCATAATCCGAAACTATGGTGGCCTACCGGATACGGAGATCCTAACCTGTATGATGTAGAACTCCGGTTTGAGTCTGAAGATAAGACGGTATCGGATGTGAAGTCTTTTCAAACCGGGGTACGGCAAATGACTTACAGTGAAGAAGGAGGTATTCTGAAGATCTGGATCAACGGGAGACGATTTATCGGTCGTGGCGGAAACTGGGGTTTCCCCGAATCAAATCTGTGCTACCGTGGCCGTGAATATGACATTGCAGTAAGGTACCATAGCGACATGAACTTCACCATGATCCGGAACTGGGTAGGACAAACAGGTGATGACGAATTCTACGAAGCCTGCGACCGACATGGCATCATGGTATGGCAGGATTTCTGGCTGGCCAATCCGGTGGATGGTCCGAACCCGGATGATAATGAAATGTTCATGCGGAACGTGGAAGACATTGTACTGCGAATCCGGAACCATCCTTCAATGGCATTGTACTGCGGTCGTAATGAAGGTAATCCGCCGGAAGTCCTTGATACAGCTATAAGAAAAATAATTCCCAGGATACATCTGGGACTCCACTATATTTCCAACTCGTCATTTGGCGTTGTAAGTGGTGGTGGGCATTACAGGGCATTACCGGCAAAATTCTACTTTGAAACCAGGGCAACCACAAAACTGCACAGCGAGATGGGGATGCCCAACATTGTAACCTATGAAAGCCTGAAGAAAATGATGCCTGATTCTGCTATGTGGCCGCAAGGCCGTATGTGGGGATTACACGATTTCTGCCTGGAAGGTGCCCAGGGTGGTGAATTCTTCCTCAAAATGATGGATATCAATTTTGGAGAAATTAATAATGTGAAAGATTGGGTATCCCTCGCACAATGGAGGAATTACGAAGGGTATCGTGCCATGTTCGAAGCACAAAGTAAATACAGAATGGGGCTGCTGCTCTGGATGAGCCACCCTGCATGGCCTTCGTTTGTATGGCAGACCTATGACTATTATTTTGAGCCAACGGCTGCCTATTTCGCATGTAAGAAGGCATCAGAACCATTACATATACAATGGAATCCCTTAAGTGATACAATAGAGGTAGTTAATTACAGTGCAGGAAATGTTACCGGATTAACGGCAAGTGTGGAAATACGTAACCTGGATGGTACCGTACAATGGGAGAAATCGGCTTCCCTCGAAAGCAATGAAGACAGCGTAGAACCTTGTTTAAAAATGGAATATCCATCCGGGCTGACGGATGTGTTTTTCCTCAAACTGAAACTGGCTAAAGGTAATGAAACCCTTTCAGAGAATTTCTACTGGCGAGGATTGGATGAAAATAATGGAAAATTACCAGATTACTGGTTTTATGATGAACTGGAAGAAAGTAATTACCAGGCTCTTCATAACCTTCCAAAAGTGGACCTGGAATCTTCAACCCAAGTTGAAAGGCAAGGTGACAAATGGTTCCTGATCACCCACCTGAACAACCCATCAGAACATCCGGTGCTTATGGTAAGATTAAAAGTAGTGCGGGAAAAAAGCGGTGATCGCATCTTACCCGTACTTTACAGTGATAATTATGTATCATTGATGCCGGGAGAACAACGTGTTATCCGGATGGAACTGGAGCATGCTGATACACGGGGTGAAATACCAGGCGTCGTGATTACAGGCTTTAATATAAAAAAGGTATTGGAATGAGGTTAAAGTAGTATCCGTTTTAAAACACATGGAGAATGATGTATGATCGGTTGGTAAATTTCCATGGTTTGAACAACCTCATCTGGGTGTATAACTGCAACGAAGTGAAAGAAAATGTGGATCCTTATGAGACGTATTATCCCGGAGATGATGTAGTAGATATTTTTGCTACAGATGTGTATTCAGAAGGATTTAATCAGGAGAACTACGATCAGATTCTTGCACTGGCCGGTAACAAACCTATAGCCCTGGGAGAAGTGGGAAATCTGCCCACACTGGAGAAAATCAGAAGTCAGCCCCGATGGACCTGGTTTATGAGTTGGGGTGAACCCGGTGGTTTTGGGAGAGATTTCAGATCTGTTTTTGAAGTTTATGGAAGTGAGGAGGCCCTGACCCTGGAGGAACTGCCCTGGGTTGAAATAAAGGAACCAAAGATACATTACCCGGTTTTGAAATAGACTTTTCACAATAATTGATTCTCCTTTTATCAGGTAAACCTACAGTTATTCTTTTAATAAACGGTCGGCCAATTACTATAAATTATTTACAGGAAAATGCACCTGCGATCATCGAATGCTGGTACCTGGGACAGGAAACCGGCCATGCCGTGGCAGATGTTATCTTTGGGAAGGTAAATCCCAGTGGTAAACTTTCTGTGACCTTTCCGCGTTCCGTAGGTCAGTTACCCTGTTTTTATAATAAAAAACCGACCAATCATCGTTTCTATGTATTGGCCGACCCCACTCCGCTTTATCCTTTTGGTTATGGATTGAGCTATACAACCTTTGAGTATGAAAATTTAAAAATATCACCCAGAGAAATACATGTTAACGATACAGCAGAGGTAGAAGTAGATATTACCAATACAGGAAACGTAAAAGGTGATGAAATCGTACAACTTTATATTCACGATCTGGGAAGTTTTCCAACACGTCCTGTAAAAGAACTGAAAGATTTTGCAAGGATCACGCTGAATCCCGGTGAGAAAAGAACGGTTAAATTTATGATCACTCCCGAAAAACTGGAGGCGTTTGATCTGAATATGAAAAAAACCGTACAGCCAGGAGATTTTGAGATCATGGTGGGGAAAAGTTCTGTCGATGTGTTGACAGATACTCTGACGGTATTGGAATAGCTATTGTTAAATTGAAAACCAATAGTTTATCTTAATCATAAATATATTCTCGCCTCTGATTCCAAAGAGATCACCGGTTTTGGTATGGATTGAATATTCTGCATTTTCAAATAAAGTTTTACTGTGTGTCCATACAAAATATAAGGTTGAACCTAATTTATATTCCCATCGAAATACAAAATTTGACCGGAATTGCATAAAAGTGAAGTCATGGTTTCCAAAGAAGGCATTTTCACCATCAATTTTATTATACGATGACATTACCGTCCATGGCTGAGCTTCTTCAACTGCAATGCGGAACCCTTCGAGGTAAATTTCCCTTAAAGCCCTTTCACTAACTATTGTGTTAACCGTATTCCTGTTGGTTTCCTGGTTATTTGCTGCGAAATGTTTAATAGAAGTACCAATACCCTGTGATTGCACACCACTTACCAGGGCTGCTGTTATTTTTCCGGTGACTAAAGGATCTTCCGAATAATATTCAAAGTTCCTTCCACACAATGGATTCCTGTGGATATTCAGTGAAGGGGCCAGTAGAATATCAGCACCATATTCCAGCACTTCGTTCCCCATGGCTTGCCCAACTTTGTATGCCAAATCCGTGTCCCAGGTTGAAGCAAGTAACGTAGCAATTGGAAAAGCCGTGCAATAATAAGTGTTAGAGTCGTCTTTCCTGGTCGGACTTATCCTGAGACCTGCCGGTCCGTCAGCCAAAACCATTGGTGTTATTCCCTTCAGGGTTGTGAACCATTTTGTGAGCAAGGCGAACAGAATGTCTCACGAGCATGTTTGAGCGAACGACTTGCCCCGTGAAATAAATCGTAGATTTAATGCGAAGCATTATTTCACGGGGTAAATGGGAGCGAGTAACCCTGAAGGGGTTTATAATGCAGAGAAAATACCGGGCCAACTACCTTGCGATAATCAGAAAGAATTAGCTCCAAGGACCGGAATAGATAGATAATCAATTTCCTATTGCTTTATGATCAATCGTCCTTTTTAGCGATCTCAAGAGCTTTTGTAGTAGTATAATACTTTGCGATCATGTTTGGCACTTCCCAGTCTGGCATCTTTCCATCAACCAGGTATTGCAAAAATGTTTGTGTAACCTGGCCAAAATGTGCTTCATGACCTATTCTGTATTCACCGGGAATAATGATTTGCCACTTCCCTTCAAGCTTCAAAAGCTCAATTCCCGGGTATTTTTCCTGAAGTTTTTCAACCGCAAGAGCAAGTTTTTGTTTAAACTCCCTATCATCAACTTCTTTCACAGGCTCAACATACAATTCAGGTGTATAATTTTGTTCTTCCCCCTGCCGGATTACAAGATTGGCTTTTGTTCCCCTCATAACGGAGAAATGGGTATCTCCCCCACCCTCAGGAGCCCGGTAATTCCAGATAACGCATACTTTAGCATGAATTCCCCTGAGTTTGTAAATTATTTCGCCATTACAATAAATGTTCAAAACACTGTCATTCACAATATCTTTCTTCAGGTATTCAGGATATTCTGTCAAACGGGTAACGCTTTCAAACTGCGAAGGTGTAAGCTCTGTTGGCCACCTTTTTGCAGCCAGCACTTCAATATCCTTCTGATAATCAAGGATGACTTCAGGAAAGCATTCCCATTGTATCAGGTCAACAAGATGAGTGGTAATGTCAACCAATCCTTCACCTTGCTGGGTCACATCAAAAAACCAGGGTGGTCGTTTAATCTTATTCCCGGCTACATATTTAAAAAAGTGATGGACACTTTCTTTTGTTATAGAAGGATTTTCAGGACTGCCAACCAATAACTCTCCAAAAACATCTGTTATTTTCGATAATTCTTTCTGTAAAATGGACGTGATTGAATAACGTTCAGTCATGATATCATATAGCAAAACCCCCGTTTCTTCGGCTGAAATGAAAGTTTCCTTCAGCAACTCAAAATCCCCGGCATCGATTACCATCGGCTTATCCGCCAGGACATGAATACCGGCATTGATGGCTTTACTGATATACTCCGTTTTCTTTTTATTGTTTCCGGAAGTAACCATTACATTTCCCGGTTTTTCAGCTATCATTTTTTCGAGAAAATCGTCACCTGTGTACAATTTTGTATTCCAATTAGTTGGATTATTTGCACGGATGTTAAACCCCTCGATTCGCTTCAGATGATCTTGAGCATCCGGTCCTTCAGGAGCATAAACATAAACAACCGGGTCAACCTGCTTGTAGGAAATTTTCTGAACAAGGGCAGCATGAAAATGACCCGGATCAAGAGTCATGATTATAACTTCATCGTCAGCACCGGTAAAATTCACTGTATCTGCTTTTTGGGGTTGTGTTGTACAGGAGGCTATAAATATAGCAAACCATACGAAAATAAATTGTTTTTTTCTCATTGTTGTATTTATTTAAAAATTATCCGTTCGCCAGGGCAGCCTCATGGATCTCGAAACCATGGAATTTGCTTTATCATTATTCTTAAATCGTTCATTAATGGGGTCCCAATACAGTTTTCCTGACAATTTCATAGCGATATGACTAACCAGGCAAGCACTGCATGAACGATGGCCTACTTCTGCCGGAGCTATAGGCTGTTGCCGGCTTTTTATGCATTCCAGCCAATTCCCGTGCTGATCGTTGCTTTTATAAAGGTGAATTTCATCCGGACCTATTTTCGAAGTCAGTATCTTTGGATCGCTTGCCATCAGGGGTTTGGTTCCACCCGTATCAGAAACCGGATCACTGGCAGTTACCCGGTAGTTTCCCCTGGTCACAAAAATCCAGCCTTCCGAACCCTCAAACCGGATTCCATTGGGATAATCACCACTGATAAACATGGTAACATCATTGGCATACCTGGCTTTAACATGAAATTTACCATGAACATTCCACAAGCCGCTTTTCGGAAACTCAGCTTCAGCTTCAACTTCAACAGGACCACTATATTCCATCCCCATTCCCCAATGAGCCGTGTCAACGTGGTGTGCTCCCCAGCCCGTTATCATACCGGCACCGAACTGCTCGCATCTTAACCACCCCGGCCGGCTATAATCATGTTGCGGATGGACCCTTTTCTCAGTATAATAAACATAAGGTGTTGACCCCAACCACATGTTGTAATTAAGATTTTCAGGGATAGGCATTTCATGTTCTTCGTCCCCTGCCGGATCACCTGGTAAACCTATCTTTACGGTATGCAACTTTCCGATCCGTCCATTTCTTACCAATTCGCAAGCGTATCGGAATTGTTCCCCGGAACGCTGTTGACTCCCTATCTGCAGAATTCTTCCGGTGTGGTGTACGGCATCACTCAGTGCCCTCCCTTCAGCGATTGTAAGTGAAGCCGGTTTTTGCAAATAAATATCCTTCCCGGCTTTGGCTGCTGCGATGGCATGTAAAGCATGCCAGTGATCGGGAGTACTAATTAAAACAGC
>DAOVQI010000398.1 GCA_030628785.1 Bacteroidota bacterium | reverse complement strand
GAGGAAGAGTATCGGGATGAATGGGATAAGTTCAAAATGTGGGATCTGAAGATGAAAAATACGGAAGAAACCTTCAGGGCGTACTCAATGGCTAATCATCCCGCAGAAGGTAACATTGTTATGTTAAATATAAGGATAGCCACTCCACCATGGGATCGGACCAAAGGTGGATTTATGAAGATTAACCCGGGTGTATGTTCCTCTTATATTTTCTCCCTTAAATCCGGAGATAATGTAACTATTTCAGGTCCGTATGGTGAGTTCTTTATTAAGGAAACAGAAAGCGAAATGCTCTATATCGGTGGTGGTGCCGGGATGGCTCCGCTGCGGTCGCATTTATTCCACCTTTTCCATACTTTACAAACTAGCCGTAAGGTCTCATATTGGTATGGTGCACGGTCGAAAAGAGAAATATTCTACGAAGAACATTTCAGGGGAATTGAAAAGAAATACCCGAATTTCACATTCCATATTGCACTTTCTGAACCTTTGCCTGAGGATAACTGGGATGGTTTGACCGGATTTATCCACCAGGTTGTTTATGACCAGTATCTGAGTAAACACGAAGAGCCTGAAGAGATAGAATACTATATGTGCGGACCACCATTGATGAATGATGCTGTACTAAAAATGCTCTATGATCTTGGTGTTCCTGACGAAATGATCGATTTTGACGATTTTGGTTAATTATTCTGTCGTGAGAAAAAGACTGTTTGTCTGGAGTTTTATTTTAATTGTAGTCTTCGGTTTTGTATTTTTAAGCTATAAAAGGAACGCCTATATTGTTCTTGACGGTTTTACCCAGGGAACAACCTACCACATTATTTATAAAAATAAATTCTTCCCGTTTAACCTTATTAGTAAGAACAAGTACTATTATAAAAGTGAAGTTGATGCTTTATTAGCTGAACTTGACCGGTCACTTTCAATTTATCAACCTGGTTCAATCATTTCCAGAATTAACCGAAATGATACAACAGTCAGGACGGATGATCATTTTAAAACGGTATTCCGTAAAGCTGAAGAAATATCAAAAAAAACTAATGGATTTTTTGATATTACGGTTGGCCCGGTTGTGAATGCATGGGGATTTGGACCAGAGAGGAAAGTCGATGTTGATAGTGCATTGATTGACAGTCTTTTACAATTCATCGGAATGGATAAAGTAGAGTTAGAGGGCGATAAGGTAATAAAACAGAAACCTGGTATAAAATTGGATGTAAATGCGATTGCCCAGGGTTATACTGTTGATGTAATTTCCGGATTCTTCGAGAATAAAGAAATATTTAATTATCTGGTTGAAATAGGCGGTGAAGTAAGGACCCGGGGCACCAAAGCTAAGGGCGAATCCTGGAAGATTGGAGTTGATAAACCTTATGATTATAATTTTATCCCGGGCAGGGATTTACAGGTAATCCTTTCATTAAGTAACCTTTCTCTTGCCACTTCAGGTAACTACAGGAAATTTTTTGAAAAGGACGGTATTAAATATTCACATTCCATTAATCCAAAAACCGGCTATCCTGTCAGACATAATTTGTTAAGTGTCACCGTTGTGGCAGAAGATTGTATGACAGCCGATGCATATGCTACTGCTTTTATGGTAATGGGTCTGGAAGAAAGCAGGAAAATAGTTTTAACCGAAAAAGGTTTAGAAGTTTATTTTATTTACTCGGATGAGAAGGGAGAGTTTCAGACATATCACACATTAGGATTTGATCGACTAATCGAGGAGGAGATGTAAACAGTTCCGGGTTCCTGGTTCCGGGTTCTCCCAAATGGATGCCTGTGGCACAGGTTTCGAGTTACGGGTTAATGTTTAGTTAACTAAAGCAAAATTCTCCTCCTTGGAAAGGAGGAGTACCCGACCGAAGGGAGGGGGAGGTGGTTGATTTTCTTTATCTACCTCTCCATCCCCCGCCAAACACTGCCAGGTCAAGAAGACCCTGGCAGGTTATTCCCTCACAATCCTGCTCATGAGGTTTTCGCTCTCAAACGTTCGCTCAAACGTTCGTTCGCTGTAATTTATCCTTAATTAGATGTGTGGCTACTTGCGCCGGATGAAACGACCGTAACACTAATCAAAACTGGCAGTTCCGGCACTTTTTCTTTTTCTGTTTTATTTTCTACAATAATGTTACCCCTCCGGGGTAATTACTCTGACGAATGGAGACTGAGGACTGACGACTTATTTTTTTTCTTCTTCTCCTCAGCCTTAGCCTCCATCCCTTCACAAATAAGTTCGTCGTGTTTTACACAGGTGATGCCTCGTTTCCTCATTTCCTTGTTTTTCCCGATAGAGGTAACAGGGAACTTCCCATCTTTTTTCAGAAGCATATTAAGGGAGAGTCCTAAAAGGGAAAGAACAATAATACCAGTTGATAGAAGAATTAATTTGATGAACATGTTAGATTTCCATTAACAGAATAATTACCGTGCAAAATTAATTAAATAATTCAAGTTGCGGGTTTTCGGTTAGTTAACTAACGCAAAATTCTCCTCCTTGGATAAGGAGGAGTACCCCGGCGACAGCCGGGGGGAGGTGGTTTGACCAATTATTTCCTCAATTTTATATCTACCACCCCGTCCCGCCACCTTGCTACGCCGAAGCTTCGTGAAGGCGCAGTCGGCGGGACACCCCTCCTGTCAAGGAGGGGAATTTGTGTTGGAGTTTCAAGCCGAATACAATTCTTTTGCTCAGGCTTCGCCTTCGCGTCATTCGGCTTCGCCGTCATTTGCTTCGCTGGCGCTCAGCGTAATTCAATTGCCTGCCCTGTGAAATTGCGAAGCAATATTTCACGGGGTCATTCAGTAGTAATTAAGTGGTTATTGCTTTTATCTTTTGCCTTTCCCGCCCGGATGACCTCCAGTCGGACGGTAATTCTTTCGGGCAGGCTTGAGCCGGTCCAACGGATAAATTGGAACATTTTTCAACATTTTTCAACTCGTC
>DAOVQI010000303.1 GCA_030628785.1 Bacteroidota bacterium | reverse complement strand
GCAACAAATAAAATTAGATAGTAGCTAAGATGAACTATGACAATTTTAAACGTTCAATAAAACCATAATTAGTTCAAAATAGCAGAAGAATTATGTTTTAAATTCAAAAAATAAACACAAAGTTAAAGGAATAAGTTCAAAATGAAGACATAAAAACCTTAGCCTTAGCCCTTGCCCTGTGAAATAGTGGCGGAGCCACTACTGCGGAGCAGTATTTCACAGGGTGAACCTTAGCCTTTTATAAGATAAGTTTTATTACAAACACATAACTTATTGTAAATCAATAAACAATTTTGAACTTCCGATACATTAAAAGCCACCAGGACTACCAACCCGGATCATAGCGCAACGGAAACCAAGATCGGCTCTTGAACTTTCCTGATCCAGGAATCTCCTTGTTGCCGGACTTAACCAATATGCTCTGTCTCTCCAGGAACCACCTTTGAAAACACGGGCTTTGTCGTTAATTAAGGATGTATAATCATTATTCGCAATATCCTGTTTATACATTCTTCCCGATCCTGTTTTTCCATCCTCCCCTAACCAGTCACCACCAACTGCTTCCGGTATACTTCTTTTAAAATCGCCATCCAGGTGATTTATATAGTCAGCCTTTTGATAATTATAGCGATTGGCTGACTCCTCTGGAGTAACATCCCTGTAACGCAATCTTCCGAGGCTATCTTTCTCAGCAACAATATTATCCTCATCTCTTACCAATGCCTTGAAAACATTACCCCTAAACGGATTAAATGCATCTACATCCTCAAAAGACAAAGGTCTGTATACATCCTGTACCCATTCATTAACATTACCGGCCATACAATATAAGCCATAATCATTTGGCCAGAATGACTTCACCGGTGCGGTGATACTGGCATTATCGTTTAAAAATCCTGCAGTACCCATCAGATCACCTTTTCCTCTTACATAGTTTGCCATCATTTTGCCACGATTCCTCTTCTGTGGGTTCCGAAGATGATGGCCATCCCACGGATAAATTCTTCTTTCATATATTCTTTCCTCAAATGTATTTCCGACCAATGCCAATGAGGCAAATTCCCACTCTGCCTCAGTTGGAAGTCGATACATGGGCAATAAAATTCCATCCTCAAGCATCGCTCTGCGTTCTTCCTTGTTGGGATCAAGGCTCGGGAGGTTCTGGTTCACAAGACCTTCATAATACCCTACTAAGTAAGCTTCTGTATTAAAATTATTATCATCCTGCTGGTTAGGATCAAGATTTAGAATACCTTCACTAATTAAAATACCTTCATTTACCCTGTCTGTTCGCCATGAACAGTAATCACTTGCTTGTAGCCAGTTTACACCGACTACCGGATAATCGTTGTAGGAAGGATGCCGGAAATAATACTGAACATAGGGTTCATTATAAGCCAACGGGCTTCTCCATACCAGTGTATCCGGCAAGGCTTTACGATATACTTCCGGATAACTTACAAAAACCCTTTTTATCCAATACAAGTATTCACGATAATCCAAATTACGCACTTCGGTTTCATCTATATAAAATGAAGAAACGGTTACCCGGCGCGGCACGTTGTTCCAATCATAGGTAACATCCTGTTCTACCCTTCCCATGACAAAAGACCCTCCTTCAATCATTACTAAACCGGGGCCTGTTATTTGTTCAAAACCATGAATCACTTCAAATCCACCATAATCCGGGTCATTATATTTCCAACCGGTTGTTTGAGAAGTGTCTTTGTCCCCTCCTCCACCAAGAATTCCACATGAAGTTAAGACCGAAAATGCTACAACTACTAGCGATAAGTTCTTAATCTTTAGGTTCATAGTGAATAAATTTTATGCTTTCATTAAGTCCAAATATAATAAAATTTTTTTTAAAATTAATCATTTTCCAGAATAACTACAATTTAGGGTAATTTATTGTCTTAACCAGGCTTCTTTTTACTTTGTTTTTTAGCCGTAATGAAATGGATATCTCATGAGCTCCTGAACCGTTTTTTATTGATTTGGCGCCAAAAGGTGCAATATCATAACTATATACCAGGTCGATTCCTGATAAGCTTAACGCTACTCCGGTAATATATGAATCGAATTTGAAGCTGAAGTCCTGTTTTATCCATCCTCCAATGGTTAAAGGCTCCACAGAAAATGACACTCCATATATTATCCGCTCAAATTGTCGTTGTTTTGTAATAACAACTGAAGGAGTAATTTTTATGGCAGAAGACATCCTACCCGATTTTTTAAACAAAATATTGTTTCCAATGTGAAATGTATATTTTCTCGAAAGTTTTGCTTCATCTGAAGAAATTTCCGATTCATTTGGTTCTGCAAGATGATGGAAAGCTATTCCTCCGAATAATTCTTTGTAGATTCCCAGGAACCCAACTGAAAAATCAAAATAATCTCTTCTGGCGCCTGTAAAAGATTCCAGTGTCGGGTTGACAACTCCCCGAACCGGATCAATCATATCAGGAAAAATTAGATTTTTCTCCGACAGGCTTTTATGAAAAAGTGTTGTCTGAAAACCGGCAAACAAAAAAAATTCCCTGGTTGCCTGCATATGATACGAATACAATAATGATATGGCAGATTTACTTAAGGTACCGTTTCCTGCAAGATCGTTAAAAAAATGAATGCCAACACCTCCATGAAGAAACTCAACCGGTTGATCGAAAGAAGAAAAATAAGTTACAAACTTCGAATTCAACCCGGGCCACTCATTACGGTACGAAGCAGTTATTCGCTTATAATCACTTGCTCCCGCAAAAGAGGGATTATTATACAATGAATTTGCATAAAATTGGGAGAAGGAAATATCCTGTGATAAAATCTCACTACAAAAACAAAATCCTATAAGAACGTATCGGAATTTATTCACTTCAGTTCATGATATCGCCCCGATAGCCATCGGGGCTAAGTTCAAAATTAAAATCGGAGCTATCCCATATGAATTGGTAAAAATCACAATAATAAAGAGCTTATCCCCGTTAGATTCTCAATAGATTAAAATAAGCTAAAACGAACTAAAATAAACTAAATGTCTAAAATGAACTAAAATGCCTAAAATTAACTATCAATTAGCAAATAACATAATAAATTCCACTATTGCGTAATGAAAAGAATAGGACTGGTTGTCTTCATTCTGGTTTTTATTATGATTCCGGTTTCCTTTTCCCAATCGAAAGAGATAATACGTCAAATCCGTTGGGATACCCCTCTTCATTCCGGGTATTTCCCCATTCAAAAGGATAGTTTTTCCAAATTATATCATTTATTACATTTTGAAAATGCGGTATATACGGATCCTGATTCTCCACTACCCTGTTATTATGAACTAATTCCACTGGTTAATTATTATCCGGGTACCGGAATAGTTTTAGACAGCCTTCATTTTCAACCTCTCCCTTCATACATAGTAACCCGTTTTCCAAAACTTGATACTCTTTCCTCCTACATTCATATTAAATCTTTCGTGAGTCAACGCAGAAAACAACCGGTTTTGGAGTTTTCTTTTGTTCCGCTAAGAAAAAATCCTTTGACAGGAGATATTGAAAAACTGGTTGATTTTAGTTATGAGATTACAAATCAATATGGTACGATAAAAAATTGCATAAAATCTTCTTTTACAAAGTACCGTTCCAATTCTGTACTGAGTTCCGGGAAATGGGTTAAACTAAGAATTAAAGAAGATGGCATTTATAAGCTTAGCTATTCCGACTTACAGAATATGGGACTGTCGAACCCGTCAAATCCTCATATTTTCGGGAATGGAGGAGGAATGCTTCCAATTATGAATAATGTTTCACGGCCTGACGACCTGACAGAAAATGCTATTTGGATAGAAAAAGGCAATGATAATATATTCAATAACGGTGATTACATTCTTTTCTATGGAAAAGGACCAAATACCTGGAAGTATAACGAAACTGAGCAACTTTTCGTTCATTCCATCCATCTTTATTCCGAAGCCTCCTATTATTTTATCACTTCCGATGCGGGTGAAGGAAAAACCATTTCTATAGAAGAACAATCTGACGGAAACATAAGTAACATTGTAAGTACTTTTGATGGATTTTCTTTTCACGAAAACCAGGTGGTAAACCTAATAAAGTCAGGCCGTCAATGGTTTGAACCCCTTTCAACCTTTGCACCCAACAACTTTGTTTTTACTTTTCCAAACCTGGTAACATCCCGGTCAATCAAAATTAAATCCAGAGTGCTGGCACGTTCTGCCAAGTCCAGTTCAATCGTTTTTCACGCTAACAACCAGTCTTTCGGGTCATTAACACTTTCACCTGTGAATAT
>DAOVQI010000095.1 GCA_030628785.1 Bacteroidota bacterium | reverse complement strand
GCATTAATTGGAGAAACAAAGGGCAGACTTTTGCTGGAAAGTGATGATTATAATGAAGAAGAAAATATTAAGAAATGTTATGAATTACATGATTATATGAATGTTGCTCAATATCACCAAGTAAAAACCATGCTATATTTTTTATATGAAGAATATTCTTTAGGTCTTATATCAGCCCGGGAAACTGAAAAGTATAAGCAGTCAATAACTGGACTCTCCATTATGCAGGTTTTTTATTTCTATTATGCATTAGTATTAGCAGCTATATGCAGAAACCCTAAGCAAAAGGGACGTATGAAGTCACTTAAGAAGCTTAAAAAAATCAGAAGTAAGTATAAAAAATGGGCTAAGCAATGTGCTGTAAATTATCAGCATAAATACCTGCTAATTGCGGCAGAAGAAGGACGTGTTACTGGCAGAAAAGCAGAAATATTGACGAAACTTTATGATGAAGCGATAAAAGGAGCAAGAGCTAATGAATACATACAGGATGAAGCAATAGCAAATGAATGTGCTGCCAGATATTTTCTTTCAAAAGGAATGGAAAAGATTGCTTTAACCTACCTTTTAGAAGCTCGTGCCTGTTATGTAAAATGGGGTGCAAAAGCCAAAGTTGAACACCTTGATGAAAAATATCCAAAGTTGCTTTCTTCATTTGCTGAATATGAAAAACCTGAAAAGGAACCAACAATTACTACTACAACCAGTTCTGTTGGAACAACAACTGAAAAGCTGGACCTGGCAACAGTACAAAAAGCATCCCAGGCTATTTCAGGAGAAATTCACCTTGACAAATTGCTTCAAAAACTGATAAAAATTGTAATTACCAATGCAGGAGCACAAAAAGGCTTTTTGATTTTAGATACCAATAATGAGCTGTTTATTGAAGCAGAAGCTTCGGCAGATAAAGATGAAGTATTTATACTTCAGCATATTCCTATTACAGAGAGCAAGGGTATTGCACAGGTAATTATCAACTATGTATTACGTACTAATGAAACGGTAGTTATTGATGATGCTGTGAATGAAGGTAATTTTACCAATGATGATTATATTATCCAAAATCAGCCTAAATCAATATTTTGTATGCCACTTATTTATCAAGATAAGTTGAGTGGTATTTTATATCTGGAAAACAACCTGTCAACCGGTTCTTTTACTACCGAAAGAGTAGAAATACTTAAAATGCTTACCGGGCAAATGGTTATATCGATTGAAAATGCGCAGTTGTATAAAAACCTTGAGGAATATAACAGAACTCTGGAAGAAAAAGTTAAGGAACGTACAGCCGAAATCTCACAAAAAAATATCACATTAGAGCAACAAAAGGAAGAAATACTTACTGTAAATGAAACCCTGGAACATCAAAAAGAGGAATTACAAATCACCCTGGAAAACCTTAAACAGACACAATCAATGTTAGTGGAATCAGAAAAGATGGCTGCCCTGGGCGGGTTGGTTGCCGGTGTGGCTCATGAGATTAATACCCCGGTGGGGATAAGTGTCACTGCAGCTTCTGCCCTGGTTGATGAAACCAAACAAATGGCGGATCTGTACAAGCAGGACCAGATCAGCCGGGCAGATTTTAAGGAATACCTGCAGTCGGCTAACCAATCCTCCAAACTTATCCTTGCTAATATGGAACGGACAGCCACTATGATCCAAAGCTTTAAGCAGGTTTCGGTCGATCAGTCGACCGATCAAAAAAGGAAATTCAAACTTAGGGAATACATCGTAGATGTGATACGTAGTCTTTATCCAAAGCTAAAAAAGATAAGGACTAAAATAAACCTGGAAATTGATGAATATCTTGAATTGGACAGTTATCCGGGCCCTTTTTCTCAGATCATTACCAATCTGGTGCTTAATTCTCTTGAGCATGGTTTTACCTCTGGTAAAAAGGGGGAAATTAATATAACGGCTAAAGTTGAAGAAAGTTTACTTGTGATAAACTATAAAGATGACGGAACAGGTATTTCGAAAGAAATATTACCAAAGATCTTCGATCCTTTCTTTACAACAAATAAGCAGATAGGTACAGGATTGGGGTTGCATATTGTTTATAATCTAGTAACGCAGAAATTGAAGGGAACTATTAAATGTGAGAGTGAAGAAGGGAAGGGAACGCTGTTTGAGATAAGGGTGCCGGTTGGGAATTGAAGAAGGATGAATGAGGGATAATGGATGAGGGAGTGAATTAGTCTGCCCGCCCGTACCGAACGGTACGTTCGGGCGGGCAGTCCTCAGTCTTCAGTCAGCAGTAAATAATTAGGTAGTAGGCAAATTAAATTTCTGCCGAAGGCATCCCTGCGGGAGAATATCGAACAAGGAACACCGAACTGAGTGCAGCGGTATCATGAGGCATGCTGAAAGCATGGCGAGTAATTTCTAAGTTTTGTAAACCAAGGGAAGGAGTGGTGTTTAGGATTTATTAATAAGAAATTTAATAATTATGATTAACCCGTTGTGCGATTGAAACGTTTATCTAACTGATTTTGTGTGAATTTTGAATTTTATGTTTAACCTGTAGACAAATATAAGGACAAGACTGGGAGACTTTGAGACTGAGTGATGGTGTAACTATGTAATGGAGATAATAGGAGATTTAGAGGAAGAACCTCGGAGAGGTTCCATTATTGTAGCAGAACATACAATTTAGTACCGAAAACGCCGGAACTGCCGGTTTTAATCATTGTTAAAGTCGTTTCATCCGGCGAAAGTAGCCGACAGCAAATTCAGAGAGCAGAACGCCATGATTAAGTGCACAGTAGGCAATAAGCAAGGGAAAAGACAAAAGAAAAAAGTTTACCCTGTGAAATAGTGGCGAAGCCACTGCTTCAAAGCAGCATTTCATAGGGGGAAAAGATAAAAGATTAAGGGGGAAAAAGTAAATAGTCCCGGAGGGACTGAAAGATAATAGACGGCCACTTTAGTGGCTGGGCAGAGTGCACAAACTAAAAATACAGCCCGGACGGGCTTGAAAGCCGTTTAAAAATTGATTGACGAATATCGATTACCTTCGGTGAGATCGCTTCGCTAAGTTAACGATTTACGAATTACGAAGTTTATAACATGTAACATGTAACTTGTGCCGTAAGCATCCCTGCGGGAGAACCGCTTAGCGGGTAGGTTCAGGATTGAGGCAGATTTAGAAATTAAAATATTAAAAAAAATTAATCCAAACCCATGAAAAAGGAAAATCCTGATGAATTGTTTGAGAAGAAGGTTATTGTGGAGGATGAGGGTGAAAAACTCTTCAGTGAAGATAAGGAAGAAGTAGTTGCTAAAGAGGAAAAGAAAAAACCTCCTTCAGCCGAACAAAAAGAAACCTGGAAAGTTCTGGTTGTGGACGATGAGGAAGACATCCACAGTGTCACCCGCATGGCCCTGAAAGGATTCATCTACCAGGAAAAAGAAATTGAATTCCTGGATACCTACTCGGCAAGAGAATCACGAAAAGTGATCCGGGAGAATCCGGACATTGCCGTGATCCTTCTGGATGTTGTCATGGAAACCAATAACGCAGGTCTTGAACTGGTGAAGTATATACGGGATAAAGCAGGGAATTATTTCACGCAGATTATCCTGCGTACGGGTTATCCCGGTCAGGCTCCGGAACGGGAAGTGATCGTATCATATGAGATCAACGATTACAAGACCAAAACGGAGCTTACTGCCTTTAAGCTATTTACTGTAGTTCTGGCCAGCCTGAGGGCCTATGATTCCGTTATGAAACTAGAAGGACTGAGATTAGGACTTGAAGAAAAAGTAAAAGAAAGAACGGCAGAATTGGAGCAGAAAAACCTGCAAATCATGGAAATGGACCAGTTGAAAACCCGGTTCTTTAATAATGTATCCCATGAATTCCGGACTCCCCTTACCCTGATTCTGGCCCCGATCGAAGATATGCTCTCCAGGGAACAAATGGAGGAAAAAGAACGCAGCAAGATAGAACGAATGCACAGAAATGCCCTTCGGTTACTTGGACTTATCAATCAGTTAATGGATCTGTCAAAACTGGATGCCGGCAATATGAAGCTGGAACTGACAGAGGACGATGTAGTAAATACAATCCGGTTATTCATTACTGGATTTGCAGGATATGCAGAACGAAAGAAAATCCAGTATCGATATATTTTACCTGAAAAACCATATAAAACATATTTTGACCGGGATAAACTGGATAAGATTACAACCAATTTACTTTCAAACGCATTTAAGTATACTCCCGAGGAAGGGGAAGTGATTTGTAAGGCAAAAATCCTGGAACAAAAGGGGAAACCATATTCTTTTGTACTGGAATTTTCGGTTAAGGATACCGGACCTGGTATTCCTGAAGAGCAAATTGAGAAGATATTCGACAGGTTTTACCAGGTAGAGGGTGAATGGAAAAAAGAAGGTGGTGGAACAGGAATCGGTTTATCCCTGACAAAGGAACTGGTGAGTCTCCAACATGGAAAGATCACAGTAAAAAGTGAACCTGATAAGGGTAGTTGCTTTACCGTTACAATGCCTTTAGGAAAAGATCACCTTAAAGAAAATGAATATTTGATTAAAACGCCCGAAGAGGTTGGTGAGTCAATGAAGTGGTCAGCTATCCTGGAAGAAGGTGAAAAACGGGTTAAAACTGAGGAGGAAGAAACAGGTGAAGGGGAAAATCCGCAAATTCTGATCGTTGAGGATAATCCTGATGTGAGAATGCATATACTGGAAAATCTGGAGGAGGAATTCCTTATCAAAGAGGCTGCAAACGGAGAAGAAGGACTGGAAAAAGCCATAGAATCCATACCCGATCTGGTGATCACCGACCTTATGATGCCTATAATGGATGGGATTGAAATGTGTAAAAAACTAAAAACGGATGAACGGACCAGTCATATACCGGTTATCATGCTTACGGCTAAAGCCAATGTGGAAAGCAAGATTGAAGGACTGGAGACAGGAGCTGATGACTATATAACCAAGCCTTTTAATATCAAAGAATTAATTGCCAGGGTTAAGAATCTTATCGAACAACGGAAAAAGCTCAGGGAACGTTTTAGCCGGGATGTTAAACTGGAACCCAAGGATATTGCCATAACTTCGGCTGATGAAAAATTTCTGAACAGGGCTATCGGGATCATTGATGAACATATGGGTGATTTTGAATTTGATGCCCGGACTTTCCAGGAAGAGATAGGTATGAGCCGGAGCCAGCTATTCAGGAAACTCCGTGCTCTGACCGATCAATCGGCTACAGAATTCATACGGGCTATACGGTTAAAACGCGCTGCCAAACTGCTTGAAGAGAAGTTCGGTAATGTAGCGGAGATCACATATGAGGTGGGATTTAATAACCTTTCCTATTTTGCGAAGTGCTTTAAGGAACTGTTTGGCGTTTCGCCTTCAGACTATGGGAAGCAGGGGTAGTAGTAGCAGGAATCAGTAGGCGGTACGCAGTAGGCAGGAATAAGCAGTATGAGTTAGTGGGTTAGTAAGTTAGTGAGTTAGTAAGTTAGTGAGTTAGTAAGTTAGTGGGTTAGTAAAGGGCGGAGAGCAGAGCGCAAGACGCGTGGCGCGAAGAGCAAAATGGAAATAGTTAAAAGTAATAAGTTATATGTTAAACGTAAGAATGTTAAGGTGCATGGTTTAATGTCTGTAGGCTAAAGAAATTATATAAGAGTAATTACCCTGAAAGGGTAAAACAACAATAGCCCCGGGTAAGCGAAGCGCAACCCGGGGAACAGAAGCAGATAATGAAAAAGCGTTGGAACTGCCGGTTTTGATCAGTGTTACAAACATTTCATCCAACGCAAGTAGCCGACGGTTTATTTAAAGTGCAGTGGAAGTAGCAAGAATAAGTCTCCAGTCAACAGTCTCCAGTAAGAGAGCAAAGCGCTTAGCGCGGGGCGCAAAGAGGCGATAGGGCGAAGGAGTGACTGGGTGAATGGGATGCAGGCAGTAGGACGAAGCTCCGGTACGTCATTTTGTTGAGGTGAAAGTAGCAGTAGCAGGAATAAGTCTCCAGTCGGCAGTCCACAGTCTACAGTCTCCAGTAAGAGAGCAAAGCGCATAAACCATGGTGCAAAGTACATAGAAGATAGCGCAAAGAGCAAAGGGAGCAACTTTAAACCAGGAAATAGGAACCAAGACTTGTAGAGCCGAATTGTATTTGGCTGGAAGTAGCAAAATATTAAGAAAAAATAGAGTTGAAATCAAACCACCGACAGGGATTGGAACCGCTGTCGGGGTTTTTTGTTATATTCGTCAGACGAGCTGAAGTCGTCTGACGAAGTAAGGACCGGAGTTGACGAATTGGGAACGAATGGTTCTTAATTAGTCAGGGCACGAACTGAAGCCATACTCTGATATGTCAATTAGAAGCCAACTGCTGGATTTTTTAAATAATTTTCTGTGGTCAGTAATTGCGAGATAATCAGGAATTAACTATTTTTGGCGTATGGACAAAGAACTATTAAATAAAGAAAAGATAATTGAAACATTACTTCAAAATTCTGATAGACTTAAAGGATTTGGGGTAAATAAAATTGGTCTTTTTGGCTCATATGTAAGAAATGAATCATCCATAAAAAGCGATATTGATTTTTTTGTTGAATTTTATCCGAAAAAAAAGAATTATAAGAATTTTATTCATCTGGCCTATTTTCTCGAAGATCTATTTAAAACTAAAGTTGACCTTTTAACATCTAATTCCATTAGTCCTTACTTAAGACCACATATTATTAAGGAGGTTGAATATGTCTCTATCAGTCATTGAATTTCTCAGACATATTTATGATGAAACTAAATATCTTCAAAACGAATCTAAGGATTTGACTTTTGATGAATTTATTAATAATCCAACCTTAATTAGAGCTTTTTCTCGCAGTGTAGAAATTATTGGTGAAGCTGTTAAGAAAGTTCCGGAAGAGTTAAAAATAAAATATCCTGAAGTAGAGTGGAAAGACATTGCAGGAATGAGAGATAAATTAGTGCACGAGTATTTTGGGATAGATTATGAATTATTATGGGATGTAATTAAAAATGAAATTAATGAATTAAAATATTAGATAAAAAGAATAATTGACCAAGAAACTAATTAACTAACTAACTAACTACTTCTTTTTATAAGCAGTTACATCCACTACACGTCTTTTAAATCGGAAAGAACTTGCCAAAATTTGTTAAACTTTTAAAATTTCAGAACAAAACCTCTGACAGGGTTGGACCGCTGTCGTAGTTTTTAGTATAATCACCAGGCTGTTTTTTTATTCGTCAGACGAGCTGGAGTCGTCTGACGAGGCATTGTATTTTTTATTATATTCGTCAGACGACTCCAGATCGTCTGACGAATTCATACAATGAAACACCGTTATTTTATACAGTTATCCTATAATGGAACCAATTACCATGGCTGGCAAATCCAACCTAATGCTTCTACTATTCAGGAAACGCTGGAAAATGCTCTTTCCACTATACTGAAAGAAAAAATTGAAACAGTTGGCGCCGGGAGGACCGATACGAGAGTTCATGCCAGAATGTTTTTTGCTCATTTTGACACAGAAAAAAAGGATCTTGATAAAAAAAAGAAGATCGTTTTTCAACTCAACGGTATCCTGCCGGCTGATATAGCTGTTCAAAATATTTTTTACGTTAATGATGATGTTCACGCACGGTTTGATGCTCTTTCCCGGACCTATGAATACCATATCCACCAGAAAAAGGATCCGTTCCTTGATAATTTTTCTTATTACCTCTACGGCAACCCTGATATTGAGAAAATGAACAGGGCTTCCGAACTGCTGTTTGATTACACTGATTTCACAAGTTTTAGCAAGTTGCATACGGATGTGCAGACGAATGATTGTAATATCATACAAGCGGAATGGGAAAAAGAAAATCACAGGTTAATATTTACAATTAAAGCTAACCGCTTTCTGCGGGGTATGGTGCGAGCCATTGTAGGTACTACGCTTGAATTGGGATTTGGCAAGATCTGCCTGGCTGAATTCCGGAAAATAATAGAGGATAAAGACCGGTCGAAGGCAGGGTTTTCGGTACCTGCACATGGGTTGTTTTTAGTGGATATTGAGTATCCGGAAGAGTTAATCAAACCAAATCCTTAGCTTCAGGCGGCATCCAATGGGGATCCATGCCCTCCCATTTGATGTTACACCCTATTGGGTTTGTAATGGACTTGCTGATTAGCTTTCCTGCAAGATGTTCTTCGAGTGCATTTTCCAGATCGTCAATTGTAATTCTCGAAGAATCCCTGGGACTATCGGAAGAACGGCCGGTATAAATCAATTTCCTTTCTTTATCAAAAACATAAAAATGGGGTGTTCGTAATGCTCCGAAGGTTCTGGCTGTGTCCTGGGTTTTGTCCCACAGATATACCCAGGGGAATTTGTATTGTTCCATGCGTTGTACCATGTGTGGGAAGTCGTCCACTGGATAAGTATTGGGAGAGTTTGAGTTAATGCCTGCGAATTTCACTCCGCTGTCTTCATATTTGTCGGCTGTTATGCGAGTAACTTCATCGGACCCCAGTACGTACGGACAATGGTTGCATGTAAAGAATATCACCAGCACCTCTGCATCAGCAAAATCAGCTAATGAGTAATTCTTGCCATCGGTTGCCGGGAGGTTAAAATCCGGGGCTTTAGCTCCTATTGCTCAAAGTATATGCCATATCTGTGAAATTTGAATAGATTTTAAAGCTGCGAATAAATTTAACAATATGCCAAAGCAAAGTATATATCCACATATGGAACGTATCATTAGTAATGTGTACATGTAGGGTGGAAACACCCTACAACATTTTATAACAGACAGCATTTTAATTGAACTTTTTACTGTTTCGGTCCATGTAGCGATTTCCCGCTGATGAACGAAGGACTGGTTTCTTTTCCAACCACCTCCCCCTCCCTTTGGTCGGGTACTCCTCCTTTTCTAAGGAGGAGAATTTGGATTTAATTAAAAAGAACGATTAACTGTAAAAATCTGGACTCAGAACATTGAACAAAGAACCAAGAACTGTCGATGCCTGAAATACGTTGACCTAAAAAAGGGTTAACAAAATGAGACAAAACAATTTTTTCAATCAGGAACAACGAGTACTTCAGAACAGGTATTT
>DAOVQI010000062.1 GCA_030628785.1 Bacteroidota bacterium | reverse complement strand
ATTCCAAACCACAAATAACAAAAAACAACCGAACGAAATGAGCGCATGAACACCTTTGAAAATTAATTATTGTGTGAATAAATAAATTTCAAGTTCCATACCGATAGCTATCGGGATTAATTAGAAAAACTTCTACTTTATAGACAGACACTAATTATTATATCGGAACTATTGTTGTCCGGTTAAGAAAAAATATTATCATGGGTAAAAATACAATTTTTAGCGGATAGCCAATATACAAGAACATCGCTTAGCAAAATAAAAAGAAAATTTTAGATTCATTTGAATAGTATTAACCTTTTTAATTACTTTGCGAAGCTATGTTCTTCAAGTTACAAGTTAATTGTTTAAACTTCCAATTTGAACCATTACGAGATCCATCATGGATTTACCCCCGGATTTTAGGATAACAAATGAAATGTTGTGGCAGGGAACACTTATGTTTGCCTTGCTGGATATTGTTTTTGTTTCTGTATTAGTCTGGCGGGTAAAACCTTTCAGGTTTAAGGCAATGAAATGGTTCCTGGTTACAATTACCTTTATTTTCTGGACATTAATATGGTTTTGGGCTGTATCGAATTTTTGGGAAACGGTCTATGGCTATTTGTTCCCGGGCTGGTCACGCTGGTTTATTCCACCTGTTGCCGGACTGTTATTTGCAGTGATCGCCCTGCTCTTCTGGTGGCTGGCTTTAAAAGTCTCCAGGAGGCCTGGATTAAGTTTTTTTATACTGGGTGGCCTATGGGGTTCTTTAACCCACACATGGGCTGTTATTATGGGGATCACAGAAAAACCACCCATGCTGCAGGGTGTTGATACTGCTCCGGTTATAATTATAGCATTTTTTGAGTTTATATTTTATTGGTATATCATTTTAAGTTTAAGTTTTTTGCTCAACAAAGGATGGGAATATCTAAGGGGAAAGATAAAACTAGGAATAGAGGATAAAAGATAAAAGATAAAAGGGAAAAGATAAAAGATTAAGGGGAAAAAAAGTAAATAGTCCCGGAGGGACTGAAAGATAATAGACGGCCACTTTAGTGGCTGGGAAGAGTGCACAAACTAAAAATACAGCCCGGATGGGCTTGAAAGGAAGAAAGAGAATAACGAATATCTAACAAGGAACACCGAACTGAGTGCAGCGGTATCATGAGGCATGCTGAAAGCATGGCGAGTAATTTCGAAGTATGGGGAGAGAATAGTAAATAGTGAAAATTGAGGATTTGGAATTGATAAGGAGACTGGGAGATGGGGTGACCCTGTGAAATAGCTTCGCATCACTCCGTGAATTTCACAGGGCAAGCGGGGTGATGGTGTGGTTGAGCGAAGTGGTGAAAGGGCGAACAAGTGGTTAGTAGGACGAAGCTCCCTGCCCGAATGACTTCGGTCGGTCGGGCGGTTCGTCATTTAAAACAGAGACCTCGGAACCCGGAACCGAGAACCAGAAACTCTTTAATATTTCTTCCCGCTTTTATCCGGGAAGGGTGGGATAGGTGGTATGGTATCTTCATCAATTTATCACCAATTCCATCACAGGGTGAACCACTTGGTGACTTTTCATTTGTTATTATTTTTTCTTTACAAATTCCAGGATAACTCATTCGTATTTTTTATTTTAACAGTTAATTACTAATTTGCTGCTATAATTTCAGTATAAATATATTTTCTTACATGAAAGGTTCAGATTTTTGTTTCAAGAATTTGTTTATTATCACTATTACTTTAGTGATATTTTCTCTTCTCGTTACTTCTTGTAGCACAAAATATTCCGGAAGAAAAAGTCCTGATGCTCATTTAGGCGTAATGGACTTAACAAATTGGGAGTTTAAAAACGATGGGTTGGTACAGTTAAATGGGGAATGGGAATTTTACTGGGAGAGATTATTAACTCCGGAAGATTTCAGGAAGGAAATACCTCCGGTTAAGACCGGCTATTTCAAATTTCCAGGTTATTGGAAAAACTATCAAATTAAAAACAATAAAATTAAAAGCCATGGTTATGCTTCATTCAGATTGGTAATTAATACATCGGGCTCAGATAGTCTTTATAGTTTAAAGATAGGCCGTGTTTTTACAGCTTACAAATTGTGGGTAAACAATCATCTTTTGGCCTCACAAGGCCAAGTGGGCAGATCTGAAAATGAAATGGTTCCTGCATGGATACCTTTAGAGATTTTTTTTCCTGAAAAATCCGAAACACTGGAACTGGTTCTTCAAATCAGTAATTTTAAACATAATCGTGGAGGGATTAGTGGAAGAATCTTTTTAGGGCTGCCTGGCCAGATATCCAACCTGGGTAAAAAACGAATTGGACTTGACTTCTTTCTATTTGGTATATTATTAATGATGAGCTTATATCTTTTCGGCTTATTTTTTTTAAGAAAGAATGATCCGGCACCACTATATTTTGGATTGGTTTTCATTTTTACGATAATTACAATAGTGGTAAATCGTGAAGTAATAATAACAGGATTAATCAAAAACCCGAATTGGGAGATATGCTCCAAAATGGATTATGTCGCAAACTATTTAAGGGCTTCATTTTTTGTATTGTATATTGGATATCTGTTTAAAGAAGAGATATTAAGAGTTTTTGTGAAGGGTATTTTGATCTGGGGAGTTGTAATGAGTATTCTTGTTCTTTTTACACCTGCAAAAATATATTCACATACAAATTTTTCATTTGAAATGATAGCATTGGCGGGGTTTCTATATCTAACATATGGTTTAGTCAGGGCCTTATTATCCAGGAAGGAAGGGGCATTGTTTTCATTATTAGGTACATTAGCCCTGCTTTTTGCATCAAGTAACGATATTCTATATGACAATTTAATTATTCAAACCGTTTGGTTATTTCCAGTAGGACTTTTCTTATTTGTCTTTTTCCATTCTTTCATGCTTTCAATCCGGTTTTCAAATTTGTTGGAATCAGTAAAAAAGTTATCAAATCGCTTATTGAAACTTGATAAAATAAAAAACCAGTTCCTTAGCAGTTCGTTTTATAAACTGACCAAACCTTTAAGCATAGTTGCGGAAAATGTTGAAGCAGACCGGGGATTTATATTAAGAAAAAAATATAATAAGTGGAATATAATAGCTGCTTATGGCAGTGATATTGATTCAAAAGTGTTTCAAACGCCAGTTCCGATCTCCCAAAGCGGTTCTAATAGTGATTTATCATATATTTCAGGTTCAATCGTGAATTATGTACAAAGAACCGATGAAGTTTTTCTTTATGATCCTTTTATAAAGGAGCCATTAATTCACGATCCTCGCTTGGATGTAGATGGTAAAAGCTCATTAATATGCATGCCGCTCCATCACCACGGTAAAATAAAAGGAGTTTTATATCTTGAAAGTTCTTCAGTTCCAAACAATTTTGACGAAGAAAAAATAAAGATATTAGATTTGCTTACTTCTCAATTAGCTGTTTTAGTTGATAATGCAGAAATATATCAAAAACTCCAAGAATTAAATAGAAATCTTGAAGAGAGAGTTAAAGATCGGACTGCTGAAATTGAAAGACAAAAAGAAGAAGTAGTAACCACCAATGAGGAACTGCAGTCAACTCTTGACAACCTGAAACGGACTCAATCCCAGCTGATTGAATCTGAAAAAATGGCATCCCTGGGAGGCCTGGTGGCCGGTGTAGCTCATGAGATCAATACACCTGTTGGGATTGGTGTTACTGCTGTTTCAAGTCTGATCGAGGAAACCAAACGAATGGCAGAACTTTATAAAAAGGAAGAAATAACCAGGGCTGACTTCAAAGAATACCTCACCTCGTCAAATAACAGTGCGAAACTCATCCAGAAAAATCTGGAAAGGACGGCTTCACTGGTCCAGAGCTTTAAACAGGTTTCAGTTGATCAATCCACTGAACAGCAACGGGAGTTTAACCTTAAATCATACCTGGAAGATGTTATCCGGAGCCTGTATCCCAAATTCAAACGCAGGAATATTGATGTCAACATCGATTGTGACGAAGAATTACAACTAAATTCCTACCCCGGCGCCTTCGCCCAGATCTTTACCAACCTGGTGTTGAATTCCATCACTCATGGTTTCAAAAAAGAAAATGTAAAAGGAGTGATCGATATTTTGGTTAAGCAGGAACATAAAGAGTTACAAATTGAATATAAGGATAACGGGATGGGTATTTCTCAGGAGATCCTGCCCAAAATATTCGATCCCTTCTTTACCACCGACCAGTCGAAAGGCACTGGTTTGGGATTAAACATTGTTTACAATTTGGTAACACAAAAACTGAAAGGAAGTATTAATTGTGAAAGTCAACCAGGACAAAGTGTGTTGTTTATCCTCAAATTGCCCAAAACCCTATTGGAAAATTAAGCCCACAGTCGTGAGTTTCCTTCTAATGATTGATATTTACTTGTTGCTACAATACTAAAATTTAAATCGGGTTTTTAATAAGTGGCAAGATATTTTAATAGTCATTTGGCATGAGCCAAGGAACTCTGGCTCGTGCTTGTTCTGCGAGATCACACTGTGGAGTGCTGATTTGTAGTAGTGTCTCTGATACTATTTCACAGGTCTTATTGAAGTAATTTTTCAGGTTGTGATTTAACTCCGGCAAAGACACAATATTTATGAGAATGTTTATTTATATGATTATACCACTTTGCGTTTAAAAAAATAAATATTCTGGCTAAAAGGGGGTAAAATATTCCTTTCACTTTTATGTCTTTATACCAATTCCTGTAAGTTTGTAATCCTTTTTTTATTGAATTGGATATATCCTTGGAAAAAGTCACCTCTAATTTTTCGGATAATAGTGATTTTAAGTATTGGTCAAGTGTCCAATTATTATATTTTGCCCATTTTTGTCTGAAGGGGCTTAAAGAGTTTCTCCTTTCTTTGGGAATTAAAACATCTGCGATAAGAAACTCCCCACCCGGCTTTAGTACACGATATATTTCCTTTAAAAATTTCACTTTATCAGGATAATGAAAAGCACTTTCAATATTTAGCACAACATCAACTGATTCATTACCAATAGTTTCTAAAAGATGAGCATCATCAACGGAAAAGTTTATATTTTGAATATTGTTTTTTTCTTTCATGGAATTTGCAATTCGAATGTTGTAATTGTTTATATCAATTCCAATATATTCATGCGGACTAAATATTTTCGAAATATAAATCCCTTGTATTCCATTCCCGCATCCAATTTCAAGCACTTTTTTATTTTTTATACCGGAAAGCTTCGAAATACAATAATTGACTAAATTTTTCTGGCTCTGGAAAAGATTATCCTCATTGTTAAGATAGAAAGGATGATGAAGCATACAATAATCGCCATAAAATTTTTTATAGGCATGATTCATTACTCTGTAAAAATTACTGATGGCAAGAGTTGAGATTACCAAGTTTGTAGCTTTGATAAAAAATGTCATACGATCTAAAGGTTTTATGATAGAATTTTTAAAGATAAACAAAAAATTATTTCATTTGCTTACGATAAAATATTAAACTCCTGAAGATTGAGTATGAGATCAATTAGTTTAAATGTTTTAAACCTGTAATTTAAATCATTACGAGATCCATCATGGACTTACCCCCTGATTTTAAGATGACAACTGAAATGTTGTGGCAGGGAACGCTTATGTTTGTCTTGCTGAATAAAGGATGGGAATATCTAAGGGGAAAGATAAAACTAGGAATAGAGGATAAAAGATAAAAGTTCACCCTGTGAAATAGTGGCGGAGCCACTGCTGCGAAGCAGCATTTCATAGGGTAAAAAGTAAAAACCAGAAACCAGTCGCCAGTCTCCCCGCCCGTACCGGACGGTACGTTAGGGCGGGCAGTCACCAGTCTTCAGTCTTCAACCTCCAGTCGCCAATAACTACCTAATGACGCGAGCGATAGCGAGCTAATGACAATTGAATGACCATTGAATGACTACTGAATGACAATTTAATAACAACCAAATGACCTTTCCTTTCATCCTCCCTGCCTAAAGAACATCTCCATACTATAAACCCATCTGCCAATTTCCCCTTCCTGCACCCCAATGCAACATTAGTGTTAAAACCGGGGAAATCTGTATTAGAAATTATCCTCTATGATTTTGTACTTTTATTTATGGAAATTGACTACATTTAATTAAAAATAGGAAGCAAAAAATGAAATCACAAATATTTGAAAAAGAAGGATTTCCTAAGTACATGGATTTACTGTTAATTATTATTATGCTGATTATCTTTTGCTTACCTCTTTCATTGTTATCTCAATATGCAAATCCGGAGTCAGAAAAATACGAAATAAAAACAGTAATAAAAGACTTTCCGACACTGTTTAATGATGATAATATAATAAATGTTACGATAGCTACTGATATTGAAAAGCTTATTACGGATATTGGCGATAGCGCAGAATATCACCAGGCGCTCCTGTCCTATACAATCCCTGGTGAAGATACTGTTTCGTTCAAGGTAAGAATCAAAACAAGGGGCAATTTCAGGAAAGATAAGAAGAATTGTGATTTTCCTCCACTTGCTTTAAAATTTTCGAAAAAGGATGTGAAAAATACCATTTTTGAAGGACAGGATAAAATTAAGATGGTAACACATTGCAGAACAAAACAGCCTGAATATAAACAATTCGTGATTAAGGAATATCTGGTATACAAGTTATATAACCTGTTGAACCCCTACAGTTTTCAGGTCCGCCTGCTTGATATTACCTATGTTGACGTATGGGACCCAAGGCATTCTATTCACAGTTATGCGTTCATGATAGAAGAGGAGAAGCTTATGGCAAAACGGAACGGGGGAAAGATAAAAAATGCGGAGTTCCTTTCACCAGAAGATATTGATACGCGGAATTATATCCTTATGTGCCTGTTCCAATATATGATTGCAAATAATGATTGGTCGGTTTGGGTGGTACATAATGCAAAACTGGTATCGATAAGTCCTTCGAAACCTCTTGTTCCGGTGCCATATGATTTTGACTGGGCAGGCATCGTGAATGCTCCTTACCGGTTTTCAGCCGATTCGGAAAAGGATTTTATGACTGACCGGGATTTCAAGGGTAAATGTGAAACGCTGGATGAATTAAGCTTTTTTTTTAATTATATGAAGTCGAAAAGCCGGGAAATTTATGATCTTTACATGAATTCCGGACTTCTCAACAGAAAACATGAAGCTATTACGTTACAGGTGTTAAATGATTTTTATAATATCATCAATCATCCGGAATCTTATAAAGATGAATTCCTGGATACTGGTGATTCTAAATAGGTTTTGAAAATACCCACCCTTTCTTAAACCGCTTGAAAATCTCTTTCTACGTGGCAGTATCAAAACTATGTTTCTCGCAAAGGACGCAAAGGAATACGCAAAGAATAGAAATTGCACGTAATTGAATATTAATCTGTTGGGATATTAGCGTTTCCCCGCCTGAACGACTTCAGTCGGGCAGGTCTGCGATATCTGCATGAACCATAATAATTTGAGTTTTGATACAGCCTTTCCGTTCGGGATGACATGGATGCAGATAGTCATCCAGTCGCCAGTCAACAACCTTCAATAACTACCTAATTACTGTTTCTAAAACCCACCTTACCAAAAAAAAATCTTCCAAACCATATATTTATCTGCCAATTTCCACCTATTGCTCCAAATTGCAACATTTCTGTTAAACACTGGGATATATCTATTAGATTTTAGCCTTCCTGATGTCGTACCTTTATATTAGAAAAACAGATTACAAACTGATCTGTTAAAAAATGTTAGAAAGTAATGTTTTGGAGTTAATATACGTCTAATAAATAAAGGTTGAAATTTAAAATACAGGAGGACCAAAAAATGAAAGCACAGGTTATTGAAAAAAACGGTTTCCCAAAGCCACTGGGGTTAGTTCTGATCCTTGTTACTATAAGCCTGATTTGTTTGGTACAATGTTTATTTAGCCAGGCTGCTGATGCTCAAACCACCGGAGTGAAATTTGATTTTCTAAGTGTTGAAGAAGAACCGGAAATTCAAATAGAGGAATGGATGATTGATGAGCGTTATTGGAATAAAAGATACACTTTTAATTTTCTGATTGAGGAGACTGAACCGGAAATAGAAATAGAAAAATGGATGGTTGATTTTAGTACTGGTGAAAATATTCTGGTAGAAAAGGAACCTGAGATTAAGGTTGAGCCCTGGATGTATGAAACAGCTTTTTGGGCAACCTCCAAAAAGACTCAGTTAGCCAATAATGAATATCAGGAGGAAGAAGTAAAAATTGAACCTTGGATGTATAATAATATTTTTTGGTTGTTTCCTGAGGGTAGCTTTTATGTACAAAATGAATTTAAGGAAGATGAAGTAAGGAGAGTTTATTATGCTCATAAGGTGAAGAAGGATAAATAAAATTCAATTCTCCTGGTCTTTCATTTACTCCATCTATATGTACACAGGCGATCAGTTTTGGTCGCCTTTCTTTTTTTAACACTTTAAATAGAACGCGGATAACACGGATTAGGCAGATAATCGCTGATTAATATAGCTACAAGCATCAAGCTGCAAGCAACCCGAAACCTGCAACCCGCAACCTGTAACTATAAACCAGTCTCCACGTTGCTTTTTATTTCAATTCCATCTTTGAGTATCTCATTTACTACTGGATTGGACATATTGAAATCCATCTCACTAAATGGATGAGGCTCTATTCTTAAATCATCATTCCCTCTCAGTTTCATTAGTTCTATTTGAGTATCAATAATGTCTGAAATATTTTTTATAACAATAGCCACATCAATATCACTATCAATATGATTAGTTCCTTTTGCAAAAGAGCCAAATAATATTGCTTTTTCAACGATAAATCGCTTGCTTATCGTTTGAACATATCTTTTTGCAATGGTTATAGCTTCTTCTTTATCCATAGTCTTAGTGATTTTATTTTTTCTATGTCAATTTTATCTGTCAATTTTTTTATTTATTCAAAGATAACGATTTTCAAACGAAACTTGAAACCGGGAAACAGGAACCAGTCTCCAGTCTTCAGTCTCCAATTACCACCTAATGACGCGAGCGCTAGCGAGCAAATGACCACTTAATGACGCTCGCGTAAGCGAGCAAATTACGCGAGGAGCAGAGCGACGAGCTAATGACTACCTAATTACTGTTACTAAAACCCACCTTACCATAAAAATTTCTTCCAAACCAAATATTTATCTGCCAAATTCCCCCTCCTGCACCCCAATGCAACATATGTGTCAAACACCGGAACATTTGTGTTAGAGATTGACCTGTCCCATCACTTATCTTTACATTACTGTTTTTGAAAATCAATTGGATATGGAAAAAGTTGAAAATGATAGAGTGAAATTCAGGATAGAATTTGAAAATGATTCCTGGATATTGGACCTGGGTGACCATCGGTTAGGCGAACCTTTGTTTAAAGATAACGACCCGGAAAAGGAAAATGATACGGAAAACAGTAACTATTGTCAATTGTTTTAATAACTTTTACTTAAGAGCAAAAATACTTGACTTTTAATGTATTATGCCTTAAATTTATAGTAGGTCTTATATTTGAATAAATGTAGAGCCGAATTGCATTCGGCTGGAGGTAGACCTGCCAGAGTCTTGTTGACCTGCCTGCCCGCCGTAGTATGCGAAGGCGGGGCAGTATTTCACAGGACAAGTGGGTGAGCGAGAGGGGAGTGCGAGGGATGGTGCGGCTGTAAGGGGTGTGTCAGTTGAATGACCCCGTGAAACCCTGCACAGCAGGAGCAACGAAGTTGCTGTTTCACAGGGTGAAAAGATAAAAGGCAAAAGTTAAATAACTACTTAATTACACGAGCAAAGCGAGTTAATAACAGCGAAGCGAATGATAACCGAATGACAATTGAATGACCCTATGAAATATTGCCCGCCCTGTGTAATTGCGTTGCACCACTTCGTGGATTACACAGGGCAAGCAATTTCACAGGGTAAACCATTGAATGACTATTAATTAAAAACACCATACGTTCAACAAATAACACCAGACAAACCATAACCCCACCATGAATAAACTAAAAAACTTCGACGACCTGTTTTCCGATGAATCCGTTTCGGAAGATGAAAACAAGAAGCTGTTCTCCGATCAGGAAAAACCGGAGGAAACCATCAGTCAGGAAAAAGAGGCAGAACTGACTGCTCCACCTGATACCTGGAAAGTCCTTATCGTGGACGATGAGGAAGACATCCATGCTGTTACCCGGATGGCATTGAAGGGATTTACCTATCGTGGAAAAGGAATTGAATTTTATGATGCCTATACAGGTAAGGAAGCTGAGAAGATCCTGTCTGAAAACCCTGATATTGCCCTTATCCTTCTCGATGTAGTAATGGAATCCAACCAGGCAGGACTGGAACTGGTAAAAACCATCCGGGAAAAACTGGGGAACCAGATCACTCAGATTATCATCCGTACCGGTCAGCCCGGACAGGCACCTGAAAGGGAAGTGATCGTTTCATACGAGATCAACGATTATAAAACAAAAACCGAGCTTACCTCCTTCAAATTGTTTACTGTCGCACTGGCAAGCCTGCGGGCTTACGACTCTATACGGAAAGTCGACCAGTTAAACGAAGAATTCAAAAAAGAGATCACCGAACGCATCCGGATTGAAAAGGGACTGATCTATGCAAAGGAAAAGGCAGAAAAATCCGACAGGCTAAAATCTGAATTTATTTATCAAATGTCAGAGGATATTAAAAAACCCCTTGGTGTGATCATTAATTCCTCAGATCTAATTAAAGAAGAGGTAAAGGACAAAGTGGATGAGGGCATTAAGGATCTGTTCGAGAGAATGAATTATTCCGGGAAAAGGATCATAAGGACTTTACAGTTGATACTTGACATGTCGGAGATATATACCGGAAGTTATGAAATAAAACCCAGAAAAATTGATATATTGAAAATAATAAAGGAAGTGAGTGAGGAAAGTACTTTAGATCCGGAGAAAAAAAATCTTGAAATACAGATCAGAAAAAATACTGAAAACACCAAAACAACTGTGGATGAATATTCCATTAAGCAGGTATTGGATAATTTGACCGACAATGCAGTAAAATTTACTGATAAAGGTAAAGTGGAAATAAACTTAAGCCGGAACAATAAAGACGAACTAATGATTGAGATTTCTGATACAGGTGTTGGAATTGGCAAGGATTTTATCCCGGAAATGTTCAAACCCTTTACCCAGGAAAGAACAGGTTTTGACCATAAATATAATGGAATTGGTTTGGGATTGGCACT
>DAOVQI010000003.1 GCA_030628785.1 Bacteroidota bacterium | reverse complement strand
ATGACTAAAATATCAATATTGCTTTTATTAAGAAGGGTTTGGAGTTTTGTACCGATAGCTATCGGTATGGAACTTGAAATTTATTTGTTTTTTGTTATTTGTGGTTTGGAATTTCATACTTAAGCAAGCATTTTTAGTTTATGGACAAACTCTATTTATACATATTTTCCGATCGTGATTCAGATAAGGTGTTCCTGCGACTCTTTATTCCAAATACAATTTGAAAAAAGAGCCAATCTAATACCAAAAATCTGCAAAACAAAAAATGTTAGTTTGCCCAAAAATACAATTTTTCGAACATCTGAACCGGAAAATTCAATTTAGTAATTAACAGACGAATGTTAATTAAAAAGAATACTAAAAAGAAATGAATACCGTTTTTTACTTAAATTTAAGCACAATTCAAAGTCGTCTTTTATGAAAATGAGCAGAGGGATATTTATTATACATATTTTTATATTAACCGCTTCAGTTTCTTCACTTTTCGCACAGCATCCCCATTCATTTGAGATCCTGAATTCCAATTATGACAGGGCTCTGGAACTATTTGAGAAACAAAAATATAGTGCGGCTCAAAAACATTTTCAACAGGCCATTAAAGAATTCGGTGCAAGCCACACTGAATTAAAGACAAATGCTGAATATTTTTCTGCCCTTTGTGCAATTGAACTGTATCATGAAGATGCTGAATATTTGATGACAAATTTTATTGCCGGCCATCCGGAAAGTCCCAGGGCGAAAAAAGCAGCGTTTGAACTGGCAAAATACCATTACAAAAACAAAAAATACAGGAAAGCTGTAACACTGTTTGGGCAGGTTGACCGGTATCAGTTATCTGATGAAGAATTGGCAGAGTTTTATTTTAAGTCAGGATATTCCTACTTTATAAGGAACGAACTCGAAAATGCCAATTTGGCCTTTTATGAGATAAAAGATATAAAATCCGATTATACCCCGCCAGCCATTTATTATTATGCACATATTGCATATATCCGTAAAAATTATGAAACCGCTCTTGAGAACTTTAACCGTCTTAGAAAGGACGAAAACTTCGCTCCCATTGTGCCTTACTATATTGTTCAAATCCTTTACGTGCAAGGAAAATATGATGAAATTATCGATTATGCACCTCCCTTATTGGAAAATGCCATTCCTAACCGGGCAACTGAGATTGCCAGGATCATCGGTGATGCATATTTTCAGAAAAAACAATATGAAAAGGCTATTCCAAATTTAGAAAGTTATGCTGAAAATGCTAAAATCGTTTCAAGAGAAGACAGGTATCAATTAGCCTATTCGTATTACCAGACAGGACAGTACGAAAAATCGGCTGACCTTTTTAAAAAGGTTACTGGCAGAAATGATGTTTTAAGTCAAAATGCATATTATCTCCTTGCCGATTGTTATATCAAATTGGATCAAAAAAGCAAAGCACGGTTGGCCTTTTCATCTGCATCAAGAATGGATTTCGATAAATCAATAAAGGAAGATGCTTTGTTTAATTTTGCCAAAATTGCCTACGAACTATCATACTCCCCTTTTAATGAGGCTGTAGAAGCTTTTAACCAATACATCGGGACCTATCCTTATTCTGACCGGACGGATGAAGCTTATGACTTTCTGGTTATGGCCTATATGAGCACTCGTAATTATAAGGAAGCATTGAATTCATTGGAAAAAATTCAGAAAAAAGATAACAAAATAAAAAAAGCCTACCAGAAGGTGGCTTTTTACAGGGGATTGGAACTTTTTAATAATTTAAAATATCAGGAAGCCCTTGATCATTTTGAAAAATCCCTTCAATTTTCTGAGTTTAACACTGTTATAAAAGCCCGGTCATTTTACTGGTCAGGTGAGGTATATTACCAGTTAAAGGAATATAATGAGGCAGTTGGAAATTATAAACGGTTTATTCTCACCCCGGGAGCTTTTGAACAAAATGAATTTAAAATTGCTCATTATAACCTGGGATATGCCTTTTTTAAAAGAGGTGAATACCCGGAGGCTTCGAGATGGTTCAGAAAATTCGTATCCTATATAAGGCAGTCACGTTCCAGGTTGTTGGGGGATGCATACAACCGGATTGCCGACTGCTATTTTGTAGCCACAGATTACCAGAAGGCGATTGAGTATTACCAATATGCCATAGACCTTGGAATTTCCGACACCGATTATGCCTTATTTCAAGAGGCGTTTACACTCGGTCTGTTAAACAAACACAGGGAGAAGATCATTATTTTAACTAAACTAATAGATGAATTTCCAGGTTCTGCATATATTGATGATGCATTGTTTGAACAGGGGAAGTCCTATGTGTATTTAGAAGATCCTCAACAGGCCATTCAGAAATACCAGGTAATATTAGATGAATTTCCTACCAGCAGTTATTACAGTAAGGCTCTTGTGCAAATGGGTTTGGTATATTTTAACAAAAATCAAAACGAGGAAGCGATAAAATATTATAAAAAGGCAATTGAAGAATTCCAGGGTTCACCTGAGGCAAAAAATGCCCTTACCGGATTGAAAAATGTTTATGTTGATATGAATGATGTGGATTCTTACTTCTCCTATATAAGGAATTTAGGAGAAGCGATCCATATCAGCGTATCGGAGCAGGATTCATTAACCTACATTTCAGGGGAAAACCTGTATATGGCAGGCGAATGTGAAAGAGCGGTTGAAGCACTGACAACATACATCGAAAGATTCGGACAGGGAAGCTTCCTGTTAAATGCTCATTTTTATAAAGCCGAATGTGCATTGAAACAGAATGATCTTCAGGTTGCCCTGAATTCATATAACTATGTCCTTGCCAAACCGAAAAACGCTTTTACGGAACATTCCCTGTTAGCTGCTGCCGGTATAAATTTCGAATTCCAGAACTATGCAGAGGCGTTGGAAAATTATTTCCTTCTTGAGAATGCAGCTGAAGTTAAAAATAACATCCTGATTGCCAGAGTTGGACAGATGAGGTGTTCTTTTCTGATGGAAAATTACCATAGTACCATTGAAGCTGTAAAAAAGGTGCTTGTGTCTGATAAAGTATCAGAGGAAATTGCCAGGGAAGCCTATTTTAAAATGGGAAAGTCCTATTATGCTCAGGATGATCCTGAAAATGCAGGTGTGAATTTCCGGAGACTTTCAAAAGAAGTTAAGAGCCTTGAAGGAGCTGAAGCCAAGTACAGGGTTGCTGAAATATATTTTCGTCAGAATCAATTCGATTTGGCTGAAAAAGAAATATTTGAATTTATTGATATGAATACTCCCCATCAATTTTGGATGGCAAAAATATTGATATTGCTGGCTGACGTAAATGTCAGAAAAAGCGACTTTTTCCAGGCAAAACACACGTTACAGAGTTTGATTGATTATTATAAAATTTCTGATGATGGAATAATCAAAGAAGTACAAAAGAAATTGAATGATATCCTTGAATTGGAAAAATTTGAGGAGCAATCCGGTCAGGAGCAAAAAATTCAACAGCAAGAGGAAAAAGAAATACAAGATACCATTACAGTTCAAAAAAAATATCAATCTACATAAAATTCAAATTCTATCTCCCGAAAGCTTTCGGGATTGGCACAAAATGACAAATAACAAAAGACAAATAGCAAATAATAATCAAATACCAAATTATCAAACATTTGTTTGGAGTTTTGAAATTTCCAGTATTCTTCCAAAGGAATGCCTATTGCACATTAATCCAACATTCCATAATTCCATGTTATATCATATAATATTTATAACACAACCAAATGAATTTGTTTAAATTTCTTGTGGTCTTAATAGGATGTGTTCATCCATTCTTCATCCGGATGGGTTTTGCGCAGGAATCGATCAGTAAAGAAGTCAGGGTGTTTAAACCCTATGAGCCTACTCTGTCTGATGCTTTTAAAGTAAATATCCTTCCTGTTATTGAAGACACTGTAGAATATTTAACCAATTTCGATTATTCAATTACCCCAAAAGCTTTTATGCCGGAATATAAAATCAGGCCCATTCGTCCGGCAAAAATAGTCGGGGAACCGCTGGAAAAATTATATAATACATTGCTTAAACTAGGCATTGGAAGTTATGTTACACCTTATGCGGAATTATCCATCAATAGCTTACGATCAAGAAAATACTCCGCAGGAGTTTTTGCGAAACATATTTCTTCTCAGGGTAAGGTTAAACTGGATAACCACAAAAAAGTTTATGCCGGTTATTCCGATAACGACCTGCTGTTTTATGGGAAAAAATTTGTAAAGAATGCCGTTCTTACCGGCGACATCGGATTAAAGCATAATCTGGTGCATTTTTATGGTTATAACCCGGTTATTATTGATACCGTATTGGATAAAAAAGATATTAAGCAAGACTTTTTGCTCCTGACCGGTCAAACGGGTTTTCAATCCACCCATAACGATTCAACGCATTTAAATTACAATGTTTCCCTGAAGTATGATTTTTTCCGGGATCACAATAAAGGAGTTGAAAACAGTATTCAATTTCAGGGTTCGTTTGCCAGGCTGTTTAATAAGCAGTTCCTGGGTACCGACATATCCCTGATGTACATCGATAAAAGCATAAATATCGATTCTACTTATAATGCTGTTGTGAATTTTTCTCCCTGGTTTAGTAAGAATACTGCAGAATGGAGCTTAAAGGCAGGAATTGATATTGCCTTTGATATAACCGGTAATCAAACTAAACCCTGTTTTTATCCGAAAGCAAAATTGCAGTTCAATATCGTTGAAAACTACCTCAGTACCTATGTCGGTATTGATGGTCAACTGGAGGTCAATCATTACCGGAAGATTGCCGGGGAAAATCCCTTTATTACCCCCGGTTTACACGTTAAAAACAGCGACCATAAATTAATGGTTTATGGTGGTTTTCTGGGGAACATTTCCTCTTCAACCTCCTTTAAATTATCCGCTAAGTGGGAATTGGTTGATGATATGTATTTCTTCATAAATGATACGTTGTCTGTTCTGGGGAATCAATTTTACGCTGAATACGATGATGTTGAAGTGAAAAATATTTATGGAGAACTGGCTGCCAGTCCGGGTGAAAAGTTGTCTTTTGTGTTGAAAGGGAATTATTATCAGTATACAATGTCAACACAGGACAGACCATGGCATAAGCCAACCTGGGATATTATTCTGTCAGCCCGCTATAATCTGAGAAACAAAATCCTTCTGAATGCTGATGTTGTTGCCGAGAGTAAACAATATGCCAGGAATTACGGAACTCTCCTGCCAAATGAAATACAAATGGACAAGCTAATTGATCTAAGCCTTGGAATTGAATACCGATATACCAAAATCCTTTCAGCCTTTCTCAGGTTCTATAACATCACCTCGAGCCAATATGCAAAATGGAACCAGTATCCTACACAACGGTTCTTCCTGATGGCTGGTTTTACCTATGCAATGTAAAAGAACATAGCTTCGCAAATTGATTAAAAAAAACCTTAATTTTCAGATTTCATGAATAATTAGCTAATAGTCGGCAGTCCACAGTCGGCAGTCAACAGTCTACAAAAAAGTAAATAACAATCAAACAATTATTGAGAATCGCTTGTAACAACCTGAAAATTAATTATCAAATTTTAATTTTGTGTGGTTATTTATTAGGGTTTATATAGGATGTTGATTATTTGTTGAAAAATAGATCTTTTTAGGTGCTTTAATTGCCTGAAAATCATTAAAATTTAGTATTTTTGTAAGGATAAATCGGATAATTGAGTAATAAAACTATATAGCTGTTAATCAAGTAATTACAAGAAGTAATTAACGATTAAATTTATGCCTTTAAATCTTCACGTTTGAGAGTTGTCAGAGAAGGGGATATCCGGGTGCATCTTCAGCCTTATAAATGTCTGATTTATCGAAGTATAGATTCATTTTTTGTGGATCTTAAAACTTTATTAAACTTGTCCGCCGACTGTTAAAGCCATATGGCGGAAACAAACTTTTTCGGAGTAATAGCATGGATGAAACAAAAATCAATAATTCGAATAATGATTATTCTGCTGAAAGCATTCAGGTGCTTGAAGGATTGGAAGCTGTCAGGAAGCGGCCGGCCATGTTTATTGGGGATCTTAGTGTAAAAGGATTACATCATTTGGTGCATGAGGTAGTGGATAATTCAATTGATGAGGCATTGGCCGGTTATTGCAAGAACATTGAAACTATAATAAATAAAGACGGTTCAATAACGATTAAGGATGACGGACGGGGTATTCCAACCGATTATCATGACAAGGAAAAAAAATCAGCCCTGGAGGTCGTTATGACCGTATTGCATGCCGGCGGAAAATTTGATAAGGAATCGTATAAGGTTTCCGGTGGTTTACATGGTGTTGGAGTGTCCTGTGTCAATGGCTTATCTTCTTATTTGCGTGCTGAAGTGCACAGGGATGGGAAAATCCATGTTCAGGAATATCAGTACGGTAAACCGACTTCAGAAGTAAAAATAACAGGGGAAACGAACCGGACAGGTACTGAGATAACCTTTGAACCTGATAATTCCATTTTTAGCACAACTGATTTTAATTACGAAATACTTGCAGCCAGGCTCAGGGAATTGGCATTCCTGAATAAAGGTATTAACCTTTCCATTATCGATGAAAGAGAAAGTGCAGAAAATGGAAATGGGGAGAATGACACGAATTTCCGGAACGACCATTTCTATTCGAAGAAAGGATTAAAAGAATTTGTGGAATTTTTAGATGCTACCAGGGAAAAACTTATAGAGAACGCTATATATATTGATACCATAAAGAATGAGATTCCTGTAGAAATAGCACTACAATACAATACATCCTTTTCAGAAAATGTACATTCTTATGTCAACAATATCAATACCATTGAGGGCGGGACACATCTTGCCGGCTTCAGAAGGGGTTTGACACGAACGCTGAAAAGCTATGCGGAGAAATCCGGTATGACCGCGAAATTGAAATTTGATATCAGTGGTGATGATTTCAGGGAGGGTTTAACGGCCATTATTTCAATTAAAGTCCAGGAACCACAGTTCGAGGGTCAGACAAAAACCAAGCTGGGAAATTCCGATGTAATGGGGGCTGTCGATCAGGCAGTTAGCACGTATCTTTCCAGCTATCTTGAGGAAAATCCCAGGGATGCCAAGATTATTGTTCAGAAAGTTATTTTGGCGGCCACGGCAAGGCATGCAGCCCGAAAGGCGAGAGAGCTGGTTCAGCGGAAAACCGTCCTCTCCGGTTCCGGCTTGCCGGGTAAACTGGCTGATTGTGCCGATACTGATCCGGCCAATTGTGAAATCTATCTTGTTGAGGGCGATTCGGCAGGTGGTACAGCCAAACAGGGACGCGACAGGCAATTTCAGGCAATTCTCCCATTGAGAGGTAAGATACTGAATGTCGAGAAGGCTATGGAACATAAAATTCTTGAGAATGAAGAAATCAAGAATATGTTTATGGCTCTTGGTGTGTCAATAGGAACCGAAGAAGATAGCAAAGCCCTGAATATGGAAGGTTTGCGGTACCATAAGATTATAATTATGACCGATGCCGATGTCGATGGAAGCCACATTACTACCTTAATCATGACTTTCTTTTTCCGGTACATGCAGGATCTGATCAAAAACGGAAATTTGTACATTGCCACGCCTCCTTTGTATCTTATAAAGAAAGGTAAAACACAGCAATATTGCTGGTCGGAGGAAGAACGGGTAAAGGTTGTTAAGGAATTTGGACAAGGTAAAGAAAGCAGTGTTAATATTCAACGGTATAAAGGATTGGGCGAAATGAATGCTGACCAATTATGGGAAACCACCATGAACCCGGAAAAAAGAACATTACGCCAGGTAACCATTGAGAGCGCTGCAGAAGCCGACCGTATCTTTTCAATGCTCATGGGTGATGAAGTGCCTCCACGAAGGGAATTCATTGAAAAACACGCCAAATATGCCAATATAGATGCATAAAAGAAAGTCCCGGAGATCCGGGATTTTCTTTTATGCCCTAATAAGGAGAATCTTTTAATTTGATAAATTGTCTGAAATGAAGAAATACTTTTTATTCTTATTCTCGTTAATTTCATTTTTCCAGGGTATTTCCCAGGAACAGTCTGAAAAAGTCGTAAAATTGATCTTCGATGAAGCACTTGGCAGTTCGGTTGCGTATGAAAACCTGAGATACTTATGCAAAGAGACTAAAGGCCGGATAGCCGGCACTCCCCAGGCTGCAGCAGCAGTTGAATTTACCAGGCAGGTTTTAGAAGAAATGAAGCTTGATCGTGTTTTTCTGCAGGAAGTAATGGTCCCTCATTGGGAAAGAGGAAATGTAGAATATGGTAACATTTCATCCGTTTTGTTTGGTTCCAGAGAAGTTCCGGTTAGTGCCCTTGGCAGGTCAGTTGGAACAGGGAAAGAAGGAATATTTGGAAGAGTTGTAGAAGTTTATGATTTTGAGGAACTTGAAAAGGTTGGTTCAGAAAAGATTAAAGGAAAAATTGTTTTTTTCAATCGTCCTCTTGATCCCACCCTCATTCAAACTTTTTCTGCATACGGAAGAGCTGCTAACCAACGCACCAGTGGGCCTGCAATGGCTGCAAAGTACGGGGCAATTGGTGTACTTGTCAGGTCATTAACCCATGCAACAGACAATATACCCCATACGGGTGTAACCAGGTATGAAGAAGGAGTGGAGAAAATCCCGGCTGTGTCTATTAGCACACAAGGAGCCAATCTCCTGAGTCAGTGGTTAAAAAAGGACCCTGATCTGACTTTTCATATGATCACTAACTGCAGGAATCTTCCGGATGTTATGTCATATAATGTTGTTGGAGAGTTATGGGGAACGGAGTATCCTGACGAAATCATTACCATTGGTGGCCACCTTGATGCATGGGATACAGGCGAGGGAGCTCATGACGACGGGGCGGGATGTATTCAATCTATTGAAGTATTAAGAATATTCAGGGCACTGGGCATTAAACCCAAAAGAACCATACGTGCTGTAATGTTTATGGACGAAGAAATGGGTCAAACAGGAGGAAAAAAATATGCTGAGCTTGCAAAAATAAACAATGAGAAGCATTATACAGCACTTGAATCTGACAGGGGTGCCTTTACTCCGCAAGGCTTCGGATTTGGAACTCAGGGTGAAAGACTTGAGAAAATGATCGCCCTGAAGAAATATTTTTTACCCTATGGAATAACGGAATTTAAAAAGGGTGGGGGTGGAGTGGATATTGGTCCTTTAAGACAGTTTGGCATACCTTTGATCAGTTACATACCCGATTCGCAAAGGTATTTCTATTATCATCATTCACCCAAAGACACCTTCGAACAAGTTAACCCCCGGGAACTTCAAATGGGAAGTGCCGCCATTGCAGCGCTGATTTACCTGATCGACAAATATGATCTATAATCCTTAAAAAATGTAAGCAGCTTTCTGAAGGTCGTCAACCGTTGAAAGTTTCTTTGGAGGATCGAGGTATCCCCCCAGGAAGTTATAGATCTTTAACCTGATTTCTTTTGCCTTTTTTGTGTCCATCCTGTCAAATGAATGCCCGCCGGGGATTTCCTGGTAGATCTCATACTCGAACTTTTTACCTTCTGCCTTCAGCGATTTTATCAGATGCTCAACTTCAAGGACATTAACATCTGCATCAGTGGTATTGGTATGTATTAGCAATGGTGTTTGTAATTTATGAGCCTGCCATGCAGGTGATCTTTTCCTGTATTCATTCACATCTTCATAAGCTGTTTTTCCGATATGAAAGTCGGCAGAATATAAGTCTCTGTATCTTTGTGTCTTATATCCCATTCTCGCGATAAGATCACTGACCGGTACGCCTGCATAAGCTACCTTGTAGTGTTCCGGGTGGTCAAAAATATTATGCAGTGCGATTAACCCGCCATGGCTCCAGCCTATAATTCCAACATGGTCTGGATCGACAATATTATAGTTTTCTATCATATAGGCACGACTTGCATCAACGTCTTCTACTTCAAGTCCTCCGTAATCAATTTTTCTGTAATGCGACCTGCCATATCCTGTACTTCCCCTGTATTCGGCAGCTACAACAATGTATTGCTGAGCCATCAATTCTCTGATTATGTGAGCATAATACGTACTAAAGTTACTGTGAACACCCCCGTGTGGAAAGACCAGCAATGGATATTTTTTATCCGGATCAATATCTTTCGGAATAAATACGTATGACCGGAATTTAACCGGGTTGCCTGCACCCTGAGCGGTAGGATTTTTTTCCTTCCTCAGTGGAGGACCTGTCATATATACCTTGTCGATTACAGCGACATCACCCACCTTGTTGTACCAGTAAATATCATCAATGGCTTTTTCAATTTGATCAAGACGGTGACTCAGATTTTCAAAACTACTGTTGATGGATTCGAGCAGTTCCTTTATTTCACCAGGGTTTTCCTGGGCGGAAATAGATAAGCAGTTTGTAAAAGAAAGATATACAAAAATGATTAAACATCGAATTAAATTATTCATAACTAGGTAATGTTAAAAGTTATATTTCGATTTTTCCTTCAAATACATGCCGGATTGGTCCTTGAAGCCAGATATTCTCAAATGAATTATTATTGATCTTATCAAAACATACTTTCAGTTTTCCTCCACGGGTTAGAATGATTATGGAACTTTTGTCAGTTTTGGATTCAAGGGTTGCGCAAATGGCAGATGCTACCACACCCGTTCCACATGAGAGAGTTTCATTTTCCACTCCCCGTTCGTAAGTCCTGACCTGGATTTCATCATCCAGGACTTTTACAAAATTAACGTTTATTCCTTCTTTCTTAAACCGTGTATTGAACCGAATATTTCTTCCTTCTTCGAACACATCCGTTTCTTCGAGGTTTTCACGGAAAGTTACATAATGCGGAGACCCTGTATCAAGAAAATAATAATGGTTACCCTGCTTAATTCCTGAGACATTTTGCATTTTCAGTTTAACGGCATCCCTGAGAACTATAGCCTGATGGACGCCGTCAATTGATTGAAATTCAGACACATCATTTATTATACCCAATTTTTTTGCAAAAGCGGCAATACACCTGCCTCCATTTCCGCACATGCTTCCTTCTTTGCCATCCGAATTAAAGTATTTCATTTCAAAATCCAGTTCAGGATGTTTCATTAAGACCATCAGACCGTCTGCCCCGATCCCAAATCTTCTATTGCAGAGATGATTAATCAGACTATTTTTGGAATAGTCAAATTGCAGGTGGCGGTTATCAATGATAATAAAATCATTTCCGGTTCCATGATATTTAAAAAAATGCACCAACATGACAGGAAAAGTTAAAAAGTGTTAAATGGTATTTATACAGCAACATCCTGTAAATAAACGACGTTAAGTCATACGTAAAGGTAATAATCTTATTTTACAGGCATAGTTTTTGATAGAAAAAAATGTTATAAGTTATTAGTTATAAGTTATATGTTAACGGTTATAACTAATAACCATTAACTAATAACCTATAACAATTAGTACCATGGGAGGAGAATAATAACAATTTGTTTAATTTTGTATATCTAAAAATAAAGTATTATGAACGGTAAGAAAATATTAGGCACCATATTTACAGCTATTCTTGGCGGACTTATTGCAGTTTTTGTTTTTTCGTTGTTTATAAACGAACCTGAAGGATTAACAGCGGTTACACCGAATGATACACCCTTTGTGAAGTTCACCAATTTGCCGGCAAATTATAATGCTGACCAGTTTAATTTCACTTATGCGGCTGAAAATACAGTTCATGCAGTTGTACATGTTAAAACTTTAACCGAAAGGAGATTTTATTCTAGGAACCCGCTATATGAGTGGTTTTATGGTGAGCCGGACAGGAGAAGGGCAGAACCGCTTTTAGGCTTCGGATCGGGCGTGATTATATCCAGTGACGGTTATATTGTTACCAATCATCATGTCATAGAGGATTCCGATCAGATTGAAGTCACCTTGAACGATAAGAGAAGTTTCAAAGTAAAACTTGTAGGTTTGGATCCAAGCACGGATATCGCATTGCTTAAAGTGGATGAAAAGAATTTGCCTTATATCAGGTTTGGTAACTCTGATGAGCTTCGACTGGGTGAATGGGTTTTAGCGGTAGGAAATCCCTTTAACCTGACATCTACTGTCACAGCAGGTATTGTCAGTGCAAAGGGAAGGAATCTTGGAATTTTATCGGATCGTTACAAGGTTGAGTCATTTATACAGACAGATGCAGCTCTGAACAGGGGAAACAGTGGTGGTGCACTTGTTAACATAAAAGGAGAACTAGTTGGGATCAATTCTGCCATTATTTCACCCACAGGTGGTTATGCCGGAAATTCTTTTGCAATACCTGTAAATATTGTGAAAAAAGTTATTGATGATCTGAAGGAATTCGGTACGGTCCAAAGAGCGATCCTTGGAGTCGAAATTACGGATGTAACGGATGAATTAGCCAAGGAATTTGACCTGGATAAAATTGAAGGGGTTTACATTGCAAATGTCACTGAAGGTGGCGCTGCTGAAAACTCCGGATTGAAAACAGGCGATATAATTCTGGCAATAAACGGGGTTAATATGAATTCCGGATCTGAGCTTACAGAGAACCTTAGTAAATACAGACCCAATGATAAAGTAAAAATTTTAATAAAAAGAGGCAATAAAAGGAAACAATTTGAGGTTGTTTTACGTAATATGAAAGGCACCACTAATGTCGTTCGCCCGGATGAACTTATTTTGGGTGGAAAATTTGTTGAACTAACGGATAAAGACAAGACCCGGTTTGGTATTGATTATGGGGTGAAAATTACTGAACTGGGAGAAGGAAAACTAAAGGATCTGGGCCTGGGCCGTGGTGTTATTATTACAAGTATTAATAAAAATGAGATAAAGCGAATAGGTGATATAAGAAACAGTTTGGGTAGCGGCAAATCGTTAAATTCCATTGAAGGGGTTCAGCCAAATGGTACGCTCTTTAGTTATGAGTTTAAACGCTGATGTGGTTGCATAACAAAGTTAATTTCTTTAAAAGACTTGCAACGCAAGTCTTTTTTTTGCCCCAGACTGGAAATAAAACATATAAAACTTGACTTTTGTTTAAAAATGCCATAATTTCGCACAAAATTTCTGAGGAGACAAAATGAGACAATTAAAGATAACAAAATCAATCACTAACAGAGAGAGCGCTTCTCTTGATAAATATTTACAGGAAATAGGAAAAGAAGAGTTGATTTCTGTGGAAGAAGAAGTTGAATTAGCGCAGAGGATCAAAAAAGGTGACAAGGATGCCCTTGAAAAACTTACCAGGGCCAATTTAAGATTTGTTGTTTCTGTGGCGAAACAATATCAAAACCAGGGTTTAAGTTTGCCTGATCTTATTAATGAAGGTAATCTTGGGTTGATAAAAGCTGCCGAAAAATTTGATGAAACAAGAGGATTTAAATTTATTTCCTATGCTGTTTGGTGGATCAGGCAGTCCATTTTGCAGGCATTAGCTGAACAATCAAGAATTGTCAGATTGCCGCTTAACCAGGTAGGATCGTTAAATAAAATAAACAAAGCATTTTCAAAATTTGAACAGTTATTTGAAAGAACTCCCTCTCCTGAAGAATTGGCTGATGCACTGGAATTACCAAGGGAAAAAGTAACAGATACGCTGAAAGTTTCAGGACGGCATGTATCTGTGGATGCCCCTTTTGTTGATGGCGAGGATAATAGTTTGCTGGATGTTTTGCCTAACAATGATTCTCCTGTTGCGGACAAAACATTAATAAATGAATCGCTTACCAGGGAAATTGAACGCGCCCTGGCTACCTTAACGGAAAGGGAAAGAGATATTATCAAATTATTCTTTGGTATTGGCATTCAGGATATGACACTGGAAGAAATTGGTGAGAAGTTTGGTTTAACCAGGGAACGGGTCAGACAGATTAAGGAAAAAGCCATTCGCAGATTGAGACACACTTCCAGAAGTAAATTGCTGAAATCTTACCTTGGATAAGAAAAATTGTCAAAAATCATAAAAATCCCGGATGGAAACGTACGGGATTTTTTATTAATAAACCAATTATCCGGCAACTAATTTTAGTACTTATAAAGTATTCTTTCCGGATAGGATTTTATTTTAAGAAGAACAGATTTCTGTCCCGGATATTTCAGCTTTGAGATATTAAACAATAATTCTTTTAAGGTGGGTTTCTTGCCTTTTTTCTTTCCCTCATTAACCTTCAGTAAAAGATTGGCTTGCGGAGGTAAGCTCTTGAGATAGCTTCCGCTAAAAACCAGGTCAAAATCAAAAGAAGCCCTGCTGCCAGGATATCTTACCCATATGTGGATTATACTATCCGTTAATGTGACATTTTCAATGATATAATCAGGGCTTTCGGAGGACTTTAGTTCTTTATCAATCTTTATCTCTTTGATTGCAGGTATTTCTGATGATTTTTGAAGTTTCCTGTGGCAACCATTTTCCGGAAGGAGTAGTAATAATGATAATAAAATTATTAAGAATATTATGTTGTTTCTGGTCATTTTTAAATGAAGTTTGTCATAATTACAGCATACTTTTTACATAAATCCAATCCTGTAAGGAATTTATTGTAGACCAAAAGGTTGATTTTAGTATAAAGATAATCGACCCCATCCGGGGTCGTATTTTGTTTATTAATCTGGCTGCTACAATAATGTGACCCCACCGGGGTCAGTTCCTTTGGTTTTTGATTTTAGCAGTTTTTCCAGTTCATACATCTCATCCCTGTACCGGGCTGCTTCGATAAAATCCAGTTCCCTTGCTGCTTTTTCCATTGATTTTTTTATCTTCTCAATGGCTTTCTCCAGGGCAGCATTGCTCATATACCGGACAACCGGATCAGCGGCAACGTCGATTTTATCAGGTTCTGCATAGGCTTTTTTTACCGGAGTCTTACCCCTGATTTCACCCAAAATTGATTTATACGCTTTTATGATCTGTTTGGGTGTAATACCCATTTCTTCATTGTATTTCAATTGCTTTTCCCTTCGTCTGTTGGTTTCCTTTATGGTTTTTTCCATTGAACCGGTAACAGTATCCGCATACATGATTACTTTACCGTTTATATTCCTGGCAGCCCTTCCGGCTGTTTGTGTCAGGGAACGGCTGGATCTCAGGAATCCTTCCTTATCGGCATCCAGTATGGCCACAAGCGAAACTTCAGGCAGATCAAGACCTTCCCGTAAAAGATTTACTCCTATCAAAACATCAAAATTGCCTTTTCTCAGGGCTTCCATTATCTCAACCCTGTCAAGGGTGTTAATTTCCGAATGAATGTAACGGCACCGGATGGACAATTTTGTCAGGTAGGCCGTTAACTCTTCAGCCATTCTCTTCGTAAGTGTGGTGACCAAAATCCGTTCACCTATTTCGGCACGGCTATTGATCTCACCGATCAGGTCGTCGATCTGGTTTAGGCTTGGTTTGACTTCAATTACAGGGTCCAGCAGACCTGTCGGACGGATCACCTGGTCAACAATAATTCCTTCACTTTTGGCTAACTCATAATCCGCCGGAGTGGCGCTGACGAATATGGTCTGCCCGGTTAGCTGTTCAAATTCTTCAAGTTTTAACGGACGGTTATCCAGTGCAGCAGGAAGCCGGAATCCGTATTCAACCAGGACTTGCTTCCTGGAATGATCACCGCCATACATTGCCCTGACTTGTGGAAGCGCGACATGACTTTCATCTATTACCGTGATAAAATCTTCAGGGAAGTAATCCAGGAGGCAAAAGGGCCGTGTCCCCGGTTTTCTTCCGTCGAAATAACGGGAATAGTTCTCAATTCCGCTGCAGTATCCCAACTCCTTAATCATCTCAAGATCGTAGTTAACTCGTTGTTCCAGCCTTTTGGCTTCAAATTCTTTACTGATATCATTAAAGTATAACACCTGTTTTATTTTATCCTGCTGGATCTCGTACAGGGCATTTTTCATCCGGTCACGGGTGGTTACAAAAATATTAGCGGGATAAATAAATATTTGATCGTGATGTTCTATGGTTTTGCAGTTAACCGGGTCAAAGGATTCAATTTCCTCAATGTCGTCTCCCCAGAATGAAACGCGGTAGGCATAATCGCCATAAGCTACAAAAATATCCACGGTGTCACCCTTTACGCGGAACGTTCCGCGTTGAAAATCGAATTCATTTCTGGAATAAAGACTGTCCACTAATTTTCGCAGGAAAACGCTTCTGCTGATAATATCTCCTTTCTTAATAATAATGGTATTACTATGAAAATCTTCCGGGTTACCGATACCATACAAACACGAAACAGAAGAAACCACGATAATATCTCTTCTGCCTGACAACAGGGCAGAGGTTGTGCTTAAGCGGAGTTTTTCAATTTCATCGTTAATGGAGAGGTCTTTTTCAATATACGTGTTCGTAACCGGCATATAGGCTTCCGGCTGGTAATAATCATAATAGGAAACAAAGTATTCTATTGCATTGTCGGGAAAAAATTGCCTGAACTCGCCGTAGAGCTGAGCTGCAAGGGTCTTATTATGACTCAGTACGAGAACAGGTCGTTGTACCTTTTCAATGACATTGGCGATGGTAAAGGTTTTCCCTGAACCTGTCACTCCCAGTAAGGTTTGAAATTGTGTTCCATCCCGCAGCCCTTCCACCAGTTGTTTAATGGCTTCCGGCTGGTCGCCGGTAGGCTCATAGTCTGATATAAGTTGAAAATCCATTTTGGTTCTCGGTTCTCAGCCTGCCCCGTAAAATATTGCTTCGCACTAACTTTTGTTAGATTCCACAGGGCAAGTATTTCACAGGGTGAAAAGGCAAAAGTAATAACTGCCTAATAACTTAATGACAACTGACCAAAAGATCCAAGCCTCAATTTTCCAGCTATTGCTGCAACTATTTAATCCCTCTGCAACACCATAAAAATGGGCAGGTGATCACTAACCCCGCCAAAATACATATTCCCTCCGTATGTCTTATTCGGGGTTAGCTCTCCTATTTTAGGATTATCATACATCATCCAGTCGTCCCGGTAAATTTTACCGCCGGTATAATCAATACGGTAGTTTTTCTTATCCGTTATCACGGACTGGGATACGATGAGGTTATCCAGCATATTCCAGTTCCCTTTATAGCTATAGGTTCCTGCGTTTTTAAAATTGTGTTTATCGTACATCAGGTTGTACAGATCACGCGGACCGGCATTTTTACGCTTATTAGTGGCGTTAAGCACGGAATGCAGGCTTATATTGGTGGGTTCATCGTTGAAGTCGCCCATGATAATGATTTTGGCTTCCGGTTCGAAGTTAAAAATGGAATCCACGGACTTTCTAAGGGTCACTGCGGAGAAAATGCGTTTTTGTTCGGTTTGTTGCTGACCTTCTCTTCTAGAGCTCCAGTGATTAACAAAAATATGCAGAATACCGGAACCCGAGGCCTTGCCTTTAACATAAAGAATATCTCTGGTTTTGAGGGTTGAATCAAACCGGAATACAACAGGAATCGACTTGTGGGATACAGATTTAAATTCATCCTTCCGGTACAGGAGAGCTACATCGATGCCCCTTGCATCAGGACTGTCTTTATGTACGATCCCGTAGTCTTTCTTCCTCAGTTTGCCTGTTTTAACAAGATCCTCCAAAACCTTCCTGTTTTCAACCTCGCATAGACCGATGATTTCCGGAAGCTCTTTTTTATTGATTGATGACAGTACCTTTGAAATATCTTCCAGCTTTTTCTGATACCGCTCCAAGCTCCAGTTTTTCTCACTTCCGGGAGTAAATTCATCATCCTCCGTTAAAGGATCATCCAGTGTATCAAAAAGATTTTCAACATTGTAGAAGACAAAGGTGAAACTCTTTTTGGGTTTGAAGTTTTCCTTTTGTCCGAATGCAATAGCGGACAATAAGAATAATAAAATCAATGTACGTAATCTCATAATGTAATTTTTTCTTGTAGATAAGCAAAGTTAAACATTTGATCCGGTTGATAATGATTTCATAAGAAAATTAAAGTTCAACGCTTTACATATACTATTGCCAATAAATACTTTAAAGTCCAAACCCTAAGGGTTTTCAAAACCCTTAGGGTTTTTTATTTTGCAACCACTACCTCCTCGTCGGTTATTTAGTCAATTAGTCAGAGCTTGCCTTGGAATTATTCGATAACTATTTTTTTAACAACCACAGTATCTTCGTGTGTCATTTTCAGTGCTTGGAGCAGGGGCTTCGGTTACTGTCACCACCCAATCCTGTTTTGTTGTTCCATCTTCAGCGGTAACTGTATAAGTAACGGGATTTGTAAAATCATTTGTGCCAAATTTTTTAATTAAAAATATTTAAAATTGGTTTTGTGAATCCCTATAAGTTGTACCAAAGGCATTCCTGTGGAACTAGTTACAAGTTACATGTTGCAGGTTAATATATTTATAGTCAAAGCTTTAGTATAAATAGCATGTAATTACACAATAAATTCCGGATTATGTTGAAAAAATGAATATTTTTTCCTATATTTTTGGGTTATTTATGATAGTGTCCTTATCTTTATAAATCAGAATCTTTAATTAACTGCGATAAACGCTATGATGAACAGAAAAATATTGTTGAGGTTTTTTCTTTTTTCCCTGATCCTGATAGTCTTTACGGTCACCTGTAAAAAAATAGAATTGGTCAGGGAAATTCTGGTTCTGACCGATTCACATTCGATAGGAACCGGAACGGTTCAACTTACCGGAACCATCATTGATGTCGGGGAAGGCATTACCGGTTACGGATTTTATATTTCTGAATCATCCTCGCCGCAGAGCGGAGGAAAAAAAGTATCGGTGGGTTCAAATTCCACAACCGGATCATTCAGTTACGACGAAACAGAACTGCAGGGAGGAAAAACCTATTATTATCAGGCTTACGCCGAAGACGCTAACGGGACAAAATATGGTGATGTAAAAAATTTTAGCACAGCAGATCTATCCTTATCCACACAAGCACCAACAATACAGTCAAAGACGTCCGCAACCTTAAACGGTAACATTGACAATCTGGGTTTTGAATCCATCACCGATCACGGTTTTTATTGGTCAAACACCCCGAATCCACAGGGGGCTAACCAGGTTTCATTGGGTTCCGCTGGGAGTACCGGTGCCTTTTCAACAACTCTATCAGGGTTAACCATTTATGCCGATTATTACTATATAGCCTATGCAACAAACAATACGGAGACAAAATATGGCAATCCCCAGCATTTCAAAATGGAGAATTTTTGGGTCCAACTGGGTGATTTTGCAGGAGGAAGAAGAGCATTCGCTTTTGCATTTTCTTTAGATGATTACGGATATATTGGTGGTGGAACCGATGGTAATGAATGGTTTGGTGATAATTTTCAATACGATCCAGGTAGTGATGACTGGGATGACAAGGAAGGATACCCGATAGCGGGCACAGCCTTTACCATAGGAAACAGGGCATATGTTTTTAACTGGGATCGTCTGTATCAATTCGACCCTGATCAGAGTAGCTGGACGGAAAAAACTCTTTTTCCGGGAATTCCCAGGGATGGTGTATTCGCGTTTGGAATAGGCAACAAGGGATATATAAGCAGCGGGTCTTTTTGGGACGGAGGTCAGACCGTGTATTTAAACGATGTATGGGAGTTTAATCCGCAGGATTTAACCAATGGGATAGATGTTGCGAGCCGGGCTATGGGAAGCTGGATACGTAAAACCGATTTCCCTGGAGAGGGGAGATGGAGCGCTGAGGGATTTTCAATTGCCAATAATGGATATGTATGCAGCGGATACAATGAAACCAGTGGAAATCTGAATGATTTCTGGGAATTCAATCCCTTTACAACCTACATGGGAGTCTGGACACAGAAGACAGATTACCCGGGTCCGGCTGATACCGATCTGGTAAGTTTCATCATCGTTAACCAGACTTATGTGTTTAATGATCAGTTGTGGCTATACGATCCCAATACCGACGCATGGACAAGGAAAGCTGATTTTCCCGGTCAGACCCGTAGCGCTCCTGTCGGATTTGCCATTGGTAACCGAGGCTATATTGGAACCGGAGAATACAACAGTAGTTACCTGAACGATTTCTGGGAATATATACCTGAGTTATACTAGTTTTTGAATTTAAAGGAAAGGCAAAAGATAAAAGATAAAAAGTGAAAAACAAGTAAACGGTAAAACCTGTCAGAGTCTGTGGGCAGACTTACAGAGCGGGAGACCTGACAGTGTTTGGAAAAAAATAATTAAAATTAAAAAGTGATGAAAAAAAGATCACTCCTCGTTTTATTGTTATTAATTATATATTCCGGTTTTTTATCAATAAACGGATATGGTCAGTCAAAAGCCTGGATTGATGAAGAAAACATAGATTTTAATCTGGTAGGAGACGATATAATCATAACTTATGACATTATCAACTCTGCTCCGGGGGAAAAATTTGATATTGAGATTGAAATATTCACAGAATCAGGGAAAAAACTGGATGCAAAATCACTTTCAGGAGATGTTGGCAAGGATATTGTGGGAGGAAGAGGTAAAAGCGTAACCTGGGATTTTCAAAATGACAATGCAGACCTGACCGAGGGTATCTATGTTAAAGTTAATGCAACATCGCATTTGGTTCCGGAAGTGAAAAAGAAACCACCTCGCAAGGGCGGAAGCCTTGGAGGAGCCTTTGTGAAGTCGCTTGTATTCCCCGGTTGGGGTAATTCCAGCATTAGTGGCGGACCATACTGGTTGATGGGCTTTGTGGGTTATGGTTGCATGGCGGGGTCAGTGTACATGAATCAACAGGCAAGCTGGAGTTACGACGATTATATACTGGCTTCAGATGCAGGAGAAAGGGATGACCTTTTTAATGATGCGGTAAGCAAAGATCAACTATCAAAAATTCTTTTTGGTGTTGGAGCAGCCGTTTGGGTAACTGATTTAACGATTTTGTTAATAAAAGGTAACAATCCCCGAACATATTCGTATAATAGCAACGGAACAAATCCGTTAGTAGGATATACAATTGATCCAATATCAAAAAAACCTATGATATCGTTTCGAATAACCTTCTAAAAAACATACAGTCATGAAAACAAAAATTTTAATCCTTTTCCTCTTAGCTGCTGTAAGTTTTACTTATGGACAAGAGAAAGTGATTACAGGGAAAAGCAAGGTTAAGAAACTGATTATCCCACAGGAGAAAACAGTAAAGGAACTTCCTAACCTGGAGATCAGGAACAAAGCGTTTACAGATCAGAACAGCAACAACATCATTGACGGTAATGAAAAAAGCATGATCAAATTCCAGGTTTATAATTCCGGGGAAGGACTTGCCGAAAATGTGCAGGTAAAAGTTTCACTGAAAGACCCGGATACCAAAGGGATCACCTTTGATAAAATAATTACAGTTGGCGACCTTGCCACAAAGGAATCGAAGGACATTAGTATTCCTATTGAGGCTGACAAATCGGTTCAGACCGGCACAGCTACCTTCATTATTGAAGTGGTTGAGAAAAACAGCTTCGATGTTCCGTTTGCCATGGACATTAAAACCCAGGAGTTTACATTACCCGTAACAATAGTGGAAGGAGTTAAACAAGAAGAACAGCCGCAAGAAGTTATTACTGCACAACCTGAAGTTACCCTGAGGGGAGTCGGTGATCCGCTAAAGGGACTGAATGTTTCCGGAGATAGAGCGGAAATGAGAATTGGCGATTATTTTGCCCTGATCATCGGGATTGATGATTACTCCGGAGTTTGGTCACCTTTGCAAAATGCAGTAGGTGATGCAAAAGCTATTGAAGAAATGTTAAAATCGAAATATAAATTTGACTACTTCCGTACACTTTATAACAGGCTTGCAACACGTGAAGAAATAATCAGACAACTTGAGTGGTTAGCCCGTACTGTTGAGGAAGAGGATAATGTGTTTATTTATTATTCGGGACATGGGGAGTTTAAGAAAGAATATAATAAAGGATATTGGGTTCCGGTAGATGCTATTGAGGAATCAACATATCAATACGTTTCAAACAATGACCTGCAAACATTCCTTTCATCAATAAAGTCAAAGCATACCCTCCTTATTTCAGATGCCTGTTTCAGTGGGGATATCTTCAGGGGAAAAACAATTTCAATTCCTTTCGAAGATACTGAACGATATTACCGCGATGTACATGCTAAAATATCGCGCCAGGCGATAACCTCGGGAGGTATTGAACCGGTTATGGATGGCGGAAGAGATGGACACTCGGTTTTTGCCTATTACCTTCTTAAAAGCTTGGGAAACAACAATAAACGATTCTTCGATGCTTTCTCCCTGTATAACGATCTGCGCATCCCGGTAGTTAACAATTCAACTCAATCACCAATTCTTCAACCTATTAAAAATACTGGCGACGAAGGAGGACAGTTTATCTTTATCAGGAAATAAAAAGCTTTGCAATGATATTTAAACCGCCTTTTCAGGCGGTTTTTTTAGTAGAACGACTTTCCAAAGTCGTTCCTGCAGCACTTTTTGAAACGGCCCCAGGGTCGTTTTTTTTTAACATATATCGTTTGTGTAGTATTTTTTTTAACGACTCAGAGAGTCGTTCTACAATTATTTGGAATTTTTTCATTATATTTCCTCTGAAAATAAATCTATCTTCAAAGGTCAGAAGGAACCTGCATGAATTTTATTTTATCAGGTATTAGTGAATTTTATTAAATTCATGCAGGTTTTTGTAAAACTTATCGAAATGAAACGATTTCTTATTTTATTCCTATTCATAGCATCTTTATTTTCTACGAACAATTTTTCCCAGGTAAATAATTTCAAATCCTATTCAATTGAAGATGGAATGCCCGTTTCTACCGTATTAGAAATGATACAGGATTCAAGGGGTTATCTATGGCTTGGTACTCAGGGTGGAGGAGTAAGCCGGTTTGATGGGTACAATTTTGTCAATTTCAATAGTGAAAAGGGTCTGGTAAATAACACAATAAGAACAATTCTGGAGGATAGTAAAGGAAATTTATGGTTTGGAACAGACGATGGAATTAGTTTTTATGATGGGTATTTATTTCGTACAATTAACGAAAATGATGGTTTATCCGGAACCCTGGTTTTGAAGATTTATGAAGATAAACAAAACAATATCTGGGCAGGCACGGACGAAGGTTTAAATAAGATTGGATTTGTAAATAATTATGATTCGGTTAATATTAAAACTTATTCATATATAGATGGTTTAAGTTACAATTTAATATTTGATATTTATGAAGACAGGTATGAACGATTATGGTTGGCATTTTATGGTGGAGGTATAAATATTTTAACTTTTTCAGACAGTGCAGGGCTACAAGTAGATAAATTATTTCGAGGAATCATCCCAAGTGATATTATTTTATCCATTGAAGAAGATAAAGAAGGAAACCTCTGGTTTGGCACGTTTGATGAAGGAGTATTTAAAATTGAAGGTTTTACCGATTCAAGTCTGGGGGAAATAAAAACTTTTAATATAAATAACGGATTCCCCGATAATACTATCTGGGATATTCTCTCAGATAACGACGGAAATATTTGGTTTGGTACAGATAAAGCAGGAATTGTAAAATATGATCAGGATCAGTTCAGGAATTATTCCATTGAACAGGGTTTCCCTGATAAACAGGTGCTATGTCTTTTTCAGGATAGCGAGGAAAATATTTGGACTGGCACATTTAGCAGCGGTATATGTAGATTAATGGGAGAACATTTTTCTCATTATACAGAAGAACAAGGGCTTACAAACAATCAAATATACGATATTGACCAGGATGCAAAAGGTAATTACTGGCTGGCTTCACATGGCGGGGGGTTAATAAAATTAACTTTTCATAATGATAAACCTTTTTTTAAATCATATACCGTTGACAATGGATTACCCGATAACTATATTAATTCAATATATATTACAGCAGACGAAGATATCTGGCTGGCATCCAAAGAAAATGGTATTGCCCGATTTGACGGAAAAAAATTCATTAACTATAACGAAGAAAGTCATCTGGCAAATAACTATGTGAACTGTATCCTGATTGACTCCAGAGGGCAGGTCTGGAGTGGCACTAAAGGAGGAATAAGCCTGTTAAACGATAAGGGTTTTTTTACAATTAATGAAGAAAACTGGGAATTACCACACAATGAAGTCCAGACTATTATCGAAGATAAAAAGGGAAATATCTGGGTTGGTACTCTTGCAGGTTTAGCAGAGTTTAAAGATAATACAATGACTACTTTTGATGAAGAAGAGGGATTGTATTATAAGGAAATTTATGCACTTGCCGAAGATACACATGGAAATATATGGATTGGAACAAATGGTGGCGGGTTATTTAAATATGAAATAAGTTCGCAGGAAGAACAACCAATTAAATTAATTGCAGACAATAGCATACTCAGATCTACGAATATTGTATCTCTTGTATTCCAGAATGACAGTATACTTATTGTTGGAACCAATATTGGATTTGACAAACTTGTTTTAGATAATAAGGGTGAGATAATAAGTGCAAAAAATTATTATAAATCAAATGGGTTTATCGGAATGGAGAATAATCTAAATTCCATTCTTAAAGATAACAAAGGGAATATATGGTTTGGAACCGTTAAGGGAATTACATGTTATAAACCTGAACTGGAGAAAATCAATACTAAATCACCAATAAATCATTTAACTGAACTGGATCTGTTGTTTAAAGAAGTTGACTGGTCGGAATATGTTGATAGTTTATATCCATGGACTTTGTTGCCCCGGTCACTTAGATTACCGCATAGCGAAAACCATGTGACTTTTAAATGGACAGGAATATCCCTTAGCAATCCTGAAAATGTCAGATATAAATATATGCTTGATCCGGTAGATAAAGACTGGTCACCATCACGGCTGTTACCAGAACAAACCTATTCGGGAATTAGTCCGGGTGATTATTCATTTTTGGTTATGTCTGAAAATGAAAACGGTATATGGAATGAAGAACCTCTTACATTTAATTTTACCATTATGCCCCCATTCTATCAAACATGGTGGTTTATAACACTTATGGTTTTGGTTGCTATTATTGCCATGATTGTTTTTATTAAGTACCGGGAAAACCAGTTAATAAGGGAAAAAAGGATACTTGAACAAAAAGTGACTGAACGAACTGCTGAAATACAGAGACAGAAAACCCATATCGAGGAACAAAAAGATATCATTGAAAAGAAAAATATTGATATTACAGATAGTATCCGGTATGCCAAGCGCATTCAGGACGCTATTTTGCCTGCCGATAAATTACTCCGGGACAATCTGAAAGATTTCTTTATCCTTTTTCTGCCAAAAGATATTGTAAGCGGTGATTTTTACTGGGTAAAAGAAAAGGATGGATTACTTGTTATCGTTGCTGCCGATTGTACCGGACACGGAGTGCCTGGCGCTTTTATGAGTATGTTGGGAATCAGCTTTTTAAATGAAATTGTTGAAAAGGATAATATTGTATCACCTGAAAGGATATTAAATAACTTGCGTGAGGATGTTATATTAAGTTTAAAACAGAGGGGTGTGGAAAGCGAATCGAAAGATGGAATGGATATTGCAATTTGTACCGTCGATAAAAAAACAAAACAGGTTTCCTTTGCCGGTGCGAACAACCCTTTATACCTGATAAGAAATAATGAATTATTTGAAACCAAAGCTGACCGGATGCCAGTTGCCATCCATGCAAAAATGGATGATTTTACAAAACACGAAATCGATGTAATACCTGGTGATTCGTTGTATATTTTTTCGGATGGATTTGCAGACCAGTTTGGTGGACAGGAAGGTAAGAAATTCAAATATAAGCAATTTAGACAATTATTACTGGATATCCAGGATAAAGATATGAAGGCGCAGGGAGACCTTCTGAATAAAACACTCACCGAATGGCGGGGAGATTATGAACAGATTGATGATGTTGTAATTATGGGTTTTAAAATCTAAGGCGGGCAGTATGCAGACGTGGTGGAGAATCTGGGCAGAAATGTAGAGCCGAATTGTATTCGGCTGGAAAAAGACCTGCCAGAGTCTGTAAAGGAAAGGCTGAGATTGAGGTTGAGAAAAAGAAGGGGAAGTTGCTGGGTGCTGTGTACTGGTTGCTGGTTGAGAAAGAGTTGAGACTGGGAGAAGATGAGACTGCCCGCCCGACTGGACGACCCCAGTCGTTCGGGCGGGGGAGACTATGAGACTGGGAGACCGAATATTAGCAAAGGGCATAGAGCAGACCGCAGAGGGTAAATGGAGTAAATTTAAACAAGAGACAATAAACTAGAAACTTCAAACCAGAAACCTATTCTTTAACAGGTTTAATTTTTTTGTAGTTATTCCGATTTTACCTATTTTACCTTCATTAATATCAAGAAAAAAGATACCCGCCCGACTGCCCGTCCGACCGGGTCATCCGGGCGGGAACTACGTCAGTCGTTCGGGCGGGAAAGTTTACCCAGTGAAATCCGGCAAAGCCGGAATGCCTCTGGCATTATTTCACGGGTGTTTCACGGGGTAAAAAATTTGGGATTTGTTTATTGTGATTTATTTGCGTTTTGGTTTTTGTTATTTGAAATTTCAAACTCACTGAAAAGTTCGGAGTTTATAGACATACTCTAAATAGGATCAATAGCCTCAATTTTTATTTTTTTTTTTCCCATCAATAGGTGTAAAACCGTTGACCGGGATATAATATATAAAGCCACATACTTTCTTTAAATTTTT
>DAOVQI010000107.1 GCA_030628785.1 Bacteroidota bacterium | reverse complement strand
TCTTAAAATCCTAAAACCTTTTATCTTCCTTAGCCTTAGCCTCAGCCTTAGCCTTTGGGAATAACCAAAATTAGTATAAAATATCAATCAAATATTGGTTTTTTAATTAATTTGCTAAGCTATGTTCTTAAAATTCCGATACATTTCAATACGATTCATGAGCAAGTCAAAACTAATCCTGTTCCCGATTACCAGTAGTGTTCTGTTAAGTTTAGCATGGACAAGTTGGTTCACTGGTTTGGTATTGATTGTAGCGTTCATCCCTTTGCTCATTGTTGAACATCATTTTTATGAGAACAGAGATAAACATGGTTCCAGGAAAGTTTTCCTTTATGCATCATTAACATTTTTTGTCTGGAATATTCTATCTACCTATTGGATCTATAATGCAGCATTTGTTGGGGTTGTTGCTGCCGTAACTGTGAATACCCTTCTGATGTCTGTGGTATTCTGGTTGTTTCATATCACTCACAGAAAACTCGGAAACTCTTTTGGATATTTCGGCTTAATCGTTTACTGGATAGCTTTCGAACACATCTATTTAAATGCCGAGATTTCATGGCCCTGGTTAAATCTGGGAAATGGTCTTTCAAAAGACATAATTTTCATTCAATGGTATGAATATTCCGGAACACTTGGCGGAACTTTATGGATACTGTTAACCAATATTTTGCTTTTTAGATTTTCTCTGAATTATTCAGCGCTTGTAAAATTCAGGGAACGGGTTATACAAGTGTCTGCTTTGGTTATTTTAATATTTTTTCCAATGCTTTTTTCAGTGGTTACTTTTATGACCTATGTAGAAACCACAAACCCCTGTGAAATTGTAATAATACAGCCCAATATTGATCCATATACTGAAAAATTTGATGGTTTAAGCAATGAAGAACAGCTTACCATTCTTTTACATTTTGCCGATTCCCTGGTTGACTCATCAACTGATTATGTCATTGGTCCGGAAACTGCAATTGATGATAACATATGGGAAAAATTTATACATCAAAACCGAAGTATCTTAAGAGTTCAAAGTTTTGTCGATACTTATCCCCAAATAAAATTCCTTATTGGTATTATCTCCCGAAATAATTATGAGCCCGGCGAAAAGCCTTCACCTACGGCAAGAAAATTTATTGATACAGATGCCTATTATGATGTTTACAATGCAGCTATACAAGTAGACACAACTGATAAAATTCAATTGTACTATAAATCAAAATTAGTGGTCGGAGTTGAGAAAATGCCATATCCTGAATTATTCCGTTTCCTTGAGAAGTTCATTCTAGATCTGGGAGGGACTACGGGCAGTTATGGAATCCAGGAGGAGAGAACTACTTTAAATGATCCTGTTGGAAAGGCACGGATAGGAGTTGCAATCTGCTATGAATCGGTTTATGGTGAATATGTCACCGGTTACATTAAGAATGGCGCCAACCTATTTTGCGTAATTACCAATGATGGTTGGTGGGGAAACTCAGGTGGGCACAAACAACACCTCACATATTCAAGTCTCCGGGCCATCGAAACGAGACGTAGCATTGCACGTTCAGCAAATACCGGGATATCTTGTTTCATAAACCAAAAGGGAGAAATACTGCAAAGGACCAAATGGTGGGAGCCTGCTGTAATCAAAGCCACACTAAATCTTAACGAAAAAAAGACCTTTTATGTATGTTATGGCAACTATATCGGTCGGGTTTCAGGTTTTTTTGCGTTGATAGCCCTTGCATATACCCTGGTCAATGTGTTAATCAAGAAAAAGCAAACTTCGTAAAAACAATAACAGGGAAGATGGGGAAATTGCTGGGTGCTGGGTACTGAGCTGTAGGAGGTTAGAAGTTAGTAAGTTAGTAAGTTAGTGGGTTAGTAAGTTAGTGGGTTAGTAAGTTAGTGGAATTGTAAGTTGAGGTTAAGGTTAAGAAGAAGAAGGGGAAGTTGCTGTGTGCTGGGTACTAGATGCTGGGTGAGGAGAGACTTGGTGACTGTGTGAATGGGAGAGACCTGCCAGAGTCTGTGAAGGAGAAGGGGCGAAAAGTAAGACGAAGCTCCGGTTCGTCATTTTATTTCAGATAGAGCACTGTACATGGGGCGAAGAGGCGAATTGAAGTATGTCCGTAGGACTCCTTCGGAGAAATATGATTGATGATTGATGAAGTAAGAAAGAATAAAGAGGTTAAGATTAAGGTTGAGGTTGAGGAATTGATGTCAAATGTCAGATGGCAAATGTCAAATGTAATGGAGAGCCTGGGCAGAAATGTAGAGCCGAATTGTATTCGGCTGGAAAAAAAAATCAACCACCTCCCCCTCCCTTCGGTCGGGTACTCCTCCTTTCCAAGGAGGAGAATTTTGTACTAGTTAACTTAATAAAAATCTGCAACCCAAATTCTAAACAACTGTCAGAGGGATGCATACCTTAATGAAAAGACTCCGGAAAGTTGTTTGGATGGAAGACTTGCTGGTGTTAATATCTCGTATTCCGACTTCAGTTCGGGATACGAGTACGCAGATGTTGCAGATAGCTTGGACCGAGGGGTAAAAAGTATGACGAAGCTCTGGTTCGACATTATGTTTATTAAGCATTAAGGTATTAATGTGTTTGTGTGTTAAGGTGTATATGTTTAAAAAAGTTTAATGTTTAAAGTTTAAATTGAAGAATGAGAAAAGAATAGTGCCGAAACTATCGAATTACAACCTAATTACGCAAGGAACGAGGTGACAAGCAAATGACTACTGAATGACAGCCGAGCGCAGCGAGGCAAATGACGCGAGGGCGAAGCCCGAGCTAATTACATGCGCGAAGCGAATGAATGACGCGAGGAGCATAGCGACGAGCAAATGACGGCGAAGCCGGAGTTAATTTGCAACCCTCAGGAATATTTTTTGTCTTTATAACGAAACCCCGAAACGTTAAGTGAAGGTTCAACTCGATATACATAAAGATCTGATAGAACTCTGCAAAGTTGGAAACAAAAAGGCTCAGTTCCGTTTATACAACCTTTATGCAAAGGCAATGTATAATATCTGCTTCAGAATGATGAACAATCGTGAGGAATCTGAGGACATGTTACAGGAAGCTTTCGCCGAAACCTTTCAAAAGCTAAACACATTCAGGTATGAATCTACTTTTGGAGCATGGATAAAAAGAATAGTCGTAAATAAATGTATCAACCAGTTAAAGAAAAAACAGGTTGAATTGGAAGAGAATATACACGACCACCGGGAGGAAGAAGAATATGTCGGCAAAGATGTATTGCACGGATTATCCATGGGCATTACTTTCAAATTTGGGAAATTCTAGGAATCTTAATAACCTCAGTCTAAAAGGCATATCTCCCTGTGATATGTCTTTTTTTTTGGTTATACTTGAACCGTTGTTTGAGGGCACAATTTTTGTTAAAAAAATTTGCATGAAGTATTTTGTTTTGATACTATTCACCTTTATTTTTCTTTCCTCAGGATTATCACAACATAAAGATTCTGACCAGAAGAATAGGTTTACCCTTAGCGGATTCATTAAAGATGAAAAAGGGGAGGCGTTAATCGGAGCTAATATATATGTTGAAAGTATTCAGTCGGGAACCGTTTCCAACCCTTATGGCTTTTATTCATTAACCCTTCCTGAAAGGATTTACCTGGTCAGGTATTCATTTCTTGGTTATCAGTCCCGCGAAATAGAAATTAATCTGCATGAATCGGTAAACCTAAATGTCAATCTGGATTCAAAATCTGAAGTACTCGACGGAGTTGAAATAAAAGCTTATGATGCTTCAAAAATGCTAAAACAAACCGAGATGAGCTCTTTTATGCTTCAAACAAAAAAGGTGAAATTAATTCCAACACTTCTCGGAGAATCAGATATTATTAAAGCAATTCAACTTTTACCAGGAGTTCAGGCAACAGGTGAGGGACTGTCTGGGTTTAATGTAAGAGGAGGTAATCATGATCAGAACCTGATTCTTTTAGATGAAGGCTCTGTTTATAATGCCTCACATTTAATGGGGTTCTTTTCAATTTTTAATAACGATGTTATCAAAGATGCAAAATTATATAAAGGTGATCTGCCTGCACAATATGGAGGGAGATTATCCTCACTGCTTGACATTAGAATTAAGGATGGAAACCGGAACAAATTCAGTGGTTCAGGTGGTATAGGTACCATTGCGAGCAAATTAGCTTTGGAAGGCCCGATATTAAACAAAAAAGGCTCAGTCATTGCAGCCGGAAGAAGGTCCTATGCCGATATTTTTCTCCCCCTGTCAAAAAACGAAGAGATAAAAGATAACAATTTATATTTCTACGATCTTAACTTTAAAGCTAATGTTCAGATTAATGAAAACAACCGGGTCTTTTTATCTTCATACATAGGCAGGGACGTGTTCAAGTATCAAAACCAATATTATATGACCTGGGGCAATGTTACAGAAACCTTCCGCTGGAATCATCTTTTCTCCAATAGATTATTTTCAAATTTTTCATTTATTTACAGCGATTATGATTACCGGCTGGGACAAACAGCTGATATCACCGGTGTCGAGTGGAAATCTTCCCTTGCCGATCTGGGACTCAAATATGATTTTATATTTTATCCGAATCCAAATAACACCATACGTTTCGGCATTACCTCATCCCTGTACAATTTTAAACCGGGCTATATTAAGGCAACAAGCGATTCTTCAATCTTCAATAATTATGAAATCCCTCGTTCCAGAGCTCTCGAGCATTCAATTTACCTAAGCAATGAACAAAAAATTGGTCGACGACTAGCAATCGAATATGGCTTACGATATTGCGTATTTCAAAATATAGGGCAGGCAACCATCTATAATTTTAATGAAAAGTTTGAAAAAGTTGATTCTTCCACATATAGAAAGGGCGAAATCTTCAATACATATTCAGGGATTGAACCCAGACTCAGGATTAGATTCTCCATAAACCCAAAATCCTCAATAAAGGGAAGTTTTGTCAGTACCCGGCAATATTTGCATCTGATTTCCAACTCTACTGCAGGAACACCTATTGATATTTGGCTTCCCTCAAATCCGAATATTAAACCGCAAAGTGCAACTCAATTTGCCGTCGGGTACTTCAGAAATTTCCCAAACAAATCATTCGAGATATCGATCGAGGGTTATTATAAGGATATGCAAAACCAAATTGACTATAAAGATCATGCTGATATTATTTTAAATCCGGAACTTGAAGGCGAGTTACGTTTTGGAATAGCATGGGCATATGGTTTGGAAATATTAATACAAAAAAAAGAGGGTAAATTAACGGGGTGGATAGGTTATGGTTTGTCGAAAGTAGATAAAAAATTTCCAGATGTAAACCTTGGAAAGGTTTTTCCTGCCAATTATGATAAACGACATGATTTGTCAATTGTCACAAATTACAGAATAAGCAGCCGGCTAACTGCATCGTTAAACTGGATTTATATATCAGGCGCCCCGGTTACTTTTCCTACCGGCAGGTATATGTTTGGCAATGTGGTTATTCCCGTTTATTCGGAGAGAAATGGATACCGGATGCCGGATTATCACCGTTTGGATCTGGCATTAAATTTAAAAGGTAAGAAAACCCGTGATAGAAAAATAGTTAGTGAATGGAATTTTTCCGTATATAATGCTTATAACCGTAAAAATGCATGGATGATATATTTCAAGGCAAATGAAGATAATCCTAATATAACAGAAGCATATAAACTGTATATGTTCCCAATTATTCCGGCTATAAGTTATAATTTCAGATTTTAGCCTCTATTATTCATGAATTATAGATTAAAAAAATATCAATAGCCCCGTCCTTTAGGGCGGGGAACAAAGTTAGCCTATTTATCTCCCTCAAAATTTGGGGAATTTTATTTTCAAATTTATTAAATTCCCCAAATCTTGAGGGAGGGGAGTTGGTTTCTTTTCAAACCCCGCCTTAAAAGGCGGGGCTATTGATAAATTAATCACCAAAAGTTTATGAACTAAGCGAAGCGATCTCACGTAAGTAATTAATCAGGTTAAAAAATGAGTGACAGGATATATAAGATATTTTTTACTTTAGGGTTGACCTTAATTCTCGTATGGGGTTGTACTGAAAAGATAAATATTGAATTGATTGAGGCAGACAGAAAGCTGGTAATCGAAGGGACCATTACAAATGAGATTAAAGCCCATGAAGTCAGACTCACTAAAAGTAGTGGTTATTATGATAATGAAAGACCAGAGCCTGTTCAGGGCGCCAAAGTTACTATACAGGATTTCAATAACATGTATGAGTTGGTTGAAGTACTTCCCGGAATTTATCAGACATTCCCGGATGTCAGAGGTGACCCGGGGAGTACATATACATTAATTGTTGAAGTTGAAAACGAGAAATATATAGCTGTTTCAAAGATGCCGTGGACTCCTCTTTTAGACTCCATAAAATTTTACGAAGATGATATAGATCCTAATGTGATCTATATTGGTTTATTTGCCCCGGAGAACCCAATACCAGGTAATAATTATTATTTCAATGTTTACAAGGATGATATTTTGCTATCCAATGACCTTACCAAACGAACGTATGTGAATGATGATTTAATAAATGGACGTTATTTATTTGGTCTGAAAGTTCATACTATTAAAGCCCAATTAGGAAACAGAATTACCCTCGAAGTAGGATCCATTTCCAAGGAATATTTTAAGTATTGCCTGGCTATCATTAGGGAAACAGCATATGCAGATAGTCCCTTCGAAGCTGCACCCGGAAATATTAATGGTAATATCAGTAATGGAGCTTTTGGTTACTTTAGTGCTCATTCTATCGTTCGTAAAACTAAAATATACCAGAGGAAAGAATAGCCCGGAGATAGGAAAAGAAAGTATTAAGGATAAGGTTGAGGAGAAGAAAAAGTTAAATGTTACATGATGTCAGGTGTTTCCACCTGACATTGAATACTGGAGTAATTAAAATCTTGCCATATCATTAACTGTCGGATGGAAACATCCGACAGCATCGTAATCCGCTAAGCGGATATCGAACTCACGTTAATTTAATTTCTTAAATTCCTCCAATCCTTCATCCAGAAAATCCACATATTTCTTTATATCAAGATTATGAGACCGTGGTAGAACCAGAACATTTTCATTAAGATCCAGGATAACATAATATGGTTGTGAATTTATCTTATACCTTGTAATCTGAAAATCCGAATTCTTTTTACCAAGGGTCTTTTTTACCTTGCCGTCATATTCTGATACGACCCAATCCGATTCATCAAGTTTTGTCCTGTCATCAACATACAGGGTAATGATTATAAATTCGTTTTTTAATCGCTTTAACACTTCAGGATCAGACCATACTTTCGATTCCATTTCTTTGCAATTACTACATGCATGTCCCTTAAAATCGAGAAAAACAGGCTTATTTAACTTCCTGGCACATGCCAGACCCTGATCATAATCGAAATATCCTTTCAAACCATAGGGTAAGTGTAGAAAATCAGCATATTTTGGAGCCTCGCAAAGAGTGTTTGATCCATTATCTGACGCATTTGAGATACCCAAAGAACTTCCCGTAACCTGGGAAGACATTTTAAAACCTTGCGGATCTTGTGGTGGAATTAATCCTGAAATACTATTTAATGGTGCCCCAAAAAGCCCAGGGACCAAATATAAAACAAAAACAAATGTTGCAATGATCAGAACCAGTCTGGGAATAGTGATGAAAGGAAGGTCACTATCATGAGCAAATTTGATTTTTCCCAATAAATAAAATCCCATAATCGTAAAAATAACAATCCAAATTGCCAGGTAAATTTGCCTGCTTAAAATACTGAGATGATAAGTTTGATCAATATTGGAAAGGAATTTCAAACCAAAAGCCAGAACAATAAAACCCAGTATCACTTTTACAGAATTTAACCATCCACCTGATTTGGGTAGATTTTTAAGCCAGGAAGGGAAAATGGCAAATAGAGTAAATGGCAGGGCAAATGCTAAAGAAAATCCAAACATACCCAGGGTAGGTTTAATAAAGTCTCCACTTGCTGCCTCAACCAATAATGCTCCTACGATTGGTCCCGTACAGGAAAAAGAAACCAGCACAGTTGTCACTCCCATAAAAAAGGATGCAATAATCCCGCCTCTATCTGCTTGTTTATCAGACCTGTTAATTAATTTGCTGGGGAGCTCCAACTCAAACATTCCAAGGAAAGAAGCAGCAAAGATCATAAATAATGTAAAGAATATAACATTCGGGATCCAATGAGTACTCAAATTATTTGCAAAATCAGCGCCGGCACTGGTTAAAGACACTATCAACCCTATCGATGTATAAATTAGGATTATTGACAGGCCAAAAATGATTGCTTTCAGAATTGATTTGACCCTGTTTTCAATTCTCTGTGAAAAGAACGCCACGGTCATTGGAATCATTGGGAATACGCATGGAGTTAAAAGACCTGCAAAACCTGCAAGCATGGAAAAAAGAAAAAATCCCCACAAGGGTTTGCCTGATTTTTCACTAGTTTCAGAAGATTGTAAAGCTATTTTATCTGATTGCTTTGATGCTTCCCCCGAAAGGTCAACCTGCGGTTTAAAAAACTCATCTTCACTTTTTTTTTGTTCTTTTATTGAAGTAGTACTTTGTCCCTCAGGGATAACAATTGTTAAAGACGCACCCTGTATAACAAACTCAAAATCAGATTCTTTTGGCGGAAGACATTTTTCATCATCACAACTCATGAATTCAACAAACCCTTTGATTTTAACAGTCCCTTCAGAAAGAAGCTTTATTTTTTGTTTAAAAACAGCTTTATGGCTAAACAGCTTCAGCTTCATTTGAAAGCTCTGACCCAACATCACCTTAGGCTAAGTT